>JAJPHQ010000070.1 GCA_021325195.1 Gammaproteobacteria bacterium
CGCCAGCGTGACGCGCCAGCCGTAGAGTTCGCACAGGCGTTTCACGATCGCCAGGCCCAGCCCCGCGCCCTTGACGGTTTCGCCCTCGCCGCGCACGCCGCGCTCGAACAGGCGCTCGGCATCCTCGGCCTTGATGCCGGGGCCGGTGTCCTCGACCAGCACCCGGCCCGGCTGCACGCGCACCGTGATCGACCCTTCCTGGGTGTACTTGCAGGCATTGCCTACCAGGTTGCCCAGCGCGACCGCGACCACCGACGACGGCGCCTCGACCTGCGAGGGCGCCTCCACGATCCGCTCGATCGTCACCGGCTTCCTGCCGAGGTGCGGACGGTTGGTGTCGATGACGTCGGCGGCGACCCTGGCGACATCGGTGGTTTCGCCGTCCACCGGCCCCGACTTTTCCGCGCGCGACAGCAGCAGCAGCGCCTGGGTCAGTTCGGTCGATTGCCGCACCGCGCGCTCGATGCGCAGCAGGCGCTCGCGCAGCTTGTCGCCGAGGTCGGGCGAGGCCAGCAGCAGCTCGGTGGTGGACGCGATCACCGCCAGCGGCGTGCGCAGTTCGTGGCTGACGTCGGCGTTGAATTCGCGGTCGCGTTCGATCAGCGCGCTCTGTCGCTGCGCGTAATCGTCCAGCGCGGCGGCCAGTTCGCCCACCTCGTCTTCCGCGAAGTGCGGCGCCAGCGGTTCCGGCTGGCGCCCGCTGCGGAACGCGCGCAGACGCTGCGCCAGTTCCGTGACCGGCCGCATCACCCGCCGCGACAGCCAGTAACCGACCGCCAGCGACAGCAGGCTGAACACGATCACCGCGGCGACCAGCGCGGTGATCAACTGGCGCTTGCCGACGGCCTCGCGGCTGATGTCGTAGGTGAGGAAGGCATCCAGCCCGTACTTGCGCACCACCGCGAGCTTGTAGTGGCGCTGCCGGCCCTGCGCATCGACGTCGTGCATGTCGTACACGCCGGGCGCGAGGTTTTGCCAGGCCAGCGGCGCCTTGTAGAGCGTGCGGTCGCTCCACAGCCATACCACGATCAGCCGCGACTGCAACGGCTGGTCAGGATGCAGGTGCTTGTTCTCGACGGCCTGCTGCAGGTCGCTTTCCAGGCTGGCGTTGATCAACTGGTTCTCGACCTTGGCCCGCACGTACAGCGAGGCCACGGCGAACAGCGCGCTGAGGCCGAAGCCGAACAGCGCAAACGAGACGATCAGCCGGAAGCGGAGCTTACGCCTGGACTGCATCCGGATCGACCATGCGGTAGCCGATGCCGTGGCGAGTGTGGATCAGCGGCTTGTCGAAGGGCTTGTCGATGGCCGCACGCAGGCCGTGGATGTGCACGCGCAGCGAATCCGAATCGGGCAGCTCCTCGCCCCACACGCGCTGCTCCAGCTCCTGGCGCGTGACCACCGACGGGCTGGCCTCCATCAGCGCCTGCAGCAGCTTCAGCCCGATCGGGTTCAGCTGGATCGACTGGCCGGCGCGCGTCACCACCAGCGTGTCGAGGTTGTAGGTGAGATCGGCGACCTTCAGCACCCGGCTCTGCGGGCCCATGCCCCGGCGCGCCAGCACTTCCAGCCGCGCGGCCAGTTCCTGCAACGCGAACGGCTTGGTCATGTAGTCGTCGGCGCCGGATTCGAAGCCGGTGAGCTTCTGTTCCAGCGCATCGCGCGCCGTCAGCATCAGGATCGGCGTGTGCTTGTGCGCCTCGCCGCGCAACTTCTTGCAGACCTCGAGCCCATCCATGCCGGGCAGCGTCAGGTCCAGCACGATCACGTCGAAATCGTTGACCACCGCCAGGTGCAGGCCGGTCACGCCGTCACCCGCGAAATCGACCACGTGGCCGCGGTCTTCAAGGTAATCGCCGATGTTGGTGGCGATGTCGTTGTTGTCCTCGATCACCAGCACGCGCATGGCGGTTTCCAGGCCGGCACGCCCGAGGGCGCTTCGGCTGCAAGCTTATCGAGAAATGCCGGCGCCTGTCGCCTGGCCCTTCCACCGCGGCGGTGACGTCCGCGCGGCCGCGATGGAACGGAGGTTCAATGCGTGGTGAGGTGGTGCACGGTCAGCACCGGCGCCAGCTCGCCGAGCGGGTGGCAGATGTGGGTGCCGGTCTGCCGGTAGCAGCCGGATCTTGCCTCGACGCCCTGCTGCGCGCCGGAGGCCGCTCCGCCCAGCGAGAAGCTGAAGGTCTGCCGATAGCGCCGCGCGGTCGCAGACGGCGGACGGAACCGCCACTGCGCCAGTGCCCGCCGGGCGGCCTCATCGAAGACGCCCGTGGGGGAAGCGCCCACCACCTCGAGGTTTTCGGGAGTCCCGTTCGCATCGAGGCTGAATTCGACCACTACCTGGCCCTGCACGCCGTTGACCATGGCGTCTTCGGGATACACGGGCTGCACGACACGGACCGGTTGCGGCGCCGCCTCGGCGGCCGGGGAGAGCACCGGCGCGGAAGCCTCGCGTGCTGCCGGCCGCGCGGCGCTCGCGGGCTCGAGCGGCGTCGCCAGGGCCGCGGGCGCGAGGTCGCTCACACGCAGGGCCGGTGCGGCGGCATGCACCGGCCGCAACGTCGCAGCGGGGGTGCGGGCCGGCGTCGTCGGCAGCGTCGCGTGGGCTTCGGCCAGGCGCGCCGGCGCGAGATCCGCGATCACCAGCGAGGGCGCGCGAACCGTCGTCGCGGCGAGACGTTGCAGCATCGACGCTTCGGACACGGTCAGCAGCCTGGCTTCAAGTTCGTGCCGCAGCGCATCCTGCCTCCACAAGGCGCCCAGCATCACGGCCATGCCCAGCAGCGCCAGCAACAGGCCCGGCACGTGCGCCTGAATGCGCGGACGTTGCGGCGCGCCGCCCGCGATGAACCACGCGCGCTCCAGCAGCACGCCGCCGTTGGCCGCGAGCACCAGATCGGCATGCGTCTCGCGAAATTCCTCCAGACCGGCCAGCGCCGCCACGAAGTCGGCGCGCTCGCCGCCCGTCGCCCGCAGGGCCAGCGCGTCGCAGCACAGCTCGCGTTCGTTGCGCACGTCGCGCGAAATCCAGTGCACCACCGGATGGTAGAAGAACAGGGTTTCCAGCATCACCTGGAACAGGTTGGCAAGGTGATCCAGGCGCCCGAGATGCGCCAGTTCGTGCGCCAGGATCAGTTCGATCTGTTCGGGCGGCAGCCGCTCCAGGATCGCCAGCGGCATCACGATGACCGGCTTCAGCCAGCCCACCAGGGTCGGCGTGGCGATCCGCGCGCTGGCGAGGACTCCTGCCGCATGGCGCAAGCCGAGCCGCAAGGCGAAGAGCCGGGCGCGCAATCCCCATTCGGGCAGCGCTTGGGCGGCACGCACCAGTGTTTGCAGTCCACGCCACTGGCGCCACGCACGCAGGGTCAGGAATCCCACACCGCACGCCCAGGCCAGCACCAGCCACGGCAGCGTCGCCTGCAGCGCGGACCGCCAGTCCGTGGCGGTTGCCGGCACGCCATGCGCGCGCGCTGCGGCGCCCGTTGCCTGCACGGTACCGAGATCGAGCGGTTGTGCGGCCACGTTCCATTCATGCCACGCGGTCAGCACCGGACACGCCGCCAGCGCGACCAGGGCCAGCATCCCCGCCAGGTAACGCGCGTTGCCGCGCGGCAGCACGCCGCGGACCATCGCGTAAACGGCACCGACCAGCGCCGCCTGCCACAGGAAATGCAGCAGGCACCAGCCCACTGCCTGTACGCCGTCCAGCAACAGGGACATCATTTGCGTTTCCCCCGTTCCAGATCGTCGAGCAATGCGCGGATCTGGCGCAGTTCCCCGGGACTGGCCTTGTGCTCACCCAGCGCCTGCAGCACCAGCCGCGAGGGTGAACCGTCGAACACGCGTTTCACCAGATCGGCGAGAAAACGCTTCTGGGTACGCTGCTTGCTGACGGCAGCCCGATAGACATGGGCACGCTGGCTCTCGTCGCGCTCGACCAGGCCCTTGTCGTGCATGATCTGCAGCATCTTCAACGCCGTGGTGTAACCGGTGCCGTCGCGCCGGTGCAGCACCTCGTGCACGTCGCGCACCGTGCAGGCACCGCGCTCCCACAGCACCTGCAGGATTTCCAGCTCGGCCTCGGTGGGCCGCGGCAATGTCTGCTCGCGGGGTGTCATCGCATCCGACTCCACATGATTACCCGCCTGTTCGTACGAATCTACGTCCGGACATGCAGCCACGCAACCTTCCCGGCGTCCTCATCCGGAAAAACGGGTCCGCCGGGACCGATGGCGGCCGGCGACGTCAGGCCGCGTCTCGGGCAACGACGCCGCGGTCAATGACCCGATTTCAACTGGTAGTTTTCCTGCTTGTTCAACTGCTGAAGCGACATTTGCGCCGCGCGCTGCTCCGCCTGGATCTGCGCGTACGTTCTGCAGGTCTTCACCGGCAGATGCGAGCCCACCGGGATCTCCATCTGACAGATCAGCCGCTCACCGTCCCGCCTCGTCAGGATCGCGTTGACGGTACTCTGGTCGGCCAGCAAGCGGACCCTGGCGTCCTGGTCCATCTTGTCCACGCTGCCGTACTGGTCGTACAGCTTGCCCATGTCGGCGAAGCTGCCGTCGATGGTGGCACGTTCTTTCTGGTCGATGTATTGCCAGCGTCCGCCGGGCTGCATCTGCTTGTGGATGGCTGCGACGACGGCCTCGAAATTGTCCTTGGTATCGGCCCTGACGACCGGCTGGTTGGGGCTGGCTTCGGTACCGACCGACGTGTTGGGCCCCGTGGCGTGCCACGTGCCGCCCTGCGCATCGTCCGCCCTGACACCTCCGGTTCCGGCACAACCCTGCAGCACCGATGCGCCGATCACGAGCACGAGAATCCGCTGACTGGATGTTTTCATGACCCCCTTCTCCACCGTACCGCCACCCACCGGACGGGGCGGCTCGATGGCATGCTAGCCATGCGCCCGGGGAGCTGTCAACGACAATTTTCGTACTAAGGAGATCGTCATTTTTGCCGGGGATCAGGCCGGCTCCGTTCACGCCAGCGCGGCTTCGACGTGCCGGATCACCGCGGCGGCCACGTCCACGCCGGTGACGGTCTCGATGCCCTCCAGGCCCGGCGAGGCATTGACCTCGAGCACCAGCGGGCCGCGGGCGGAGCGCAGCAGATCCACGCCGGCGATGCCCAGTTCCATCGCGCGCGCGGCGCGCAGCGCGGTGCGGCGCTCGGCCGCGGAAAGCGTCACCCTGCTGCCGGTGCCGCCGCGGTGCAAATTGGAGCGGAAATCGCCGGGCACCGCTTCACGCTGCATGGCCGCCACCACGCGGTCGCCGACCACGAAACAGCGGATGTCCCGGCCGTTGGCCTCGCGCACGAATTCCTGCACCAGGAAGTTGGCATACAGCCCCCGGAATGCCTCGATCACGCTCTGCGAGGCGGCCGGTTTCTCGGCCAGCACTACCCCGCTGCCCTGGGCGCCCTCGTTGAGCTTGATCACGTGCGGCGGCGGTCCCAGCATGTTCAGCAGGTCGGCGGTGTCGTCGGGGTTGTCACCGAACACCGTGGCCGGCAGGCCCAGTCCCCGTTTGGCGAGAATCTGCAGGCTGCGCAGCTTGTCGCGCGCACGCAGCACCGCGTCGGACGGATTGGGCGTGTACACGCCCATCATCTCGAACTGGCGCAGCACGGCGGTGCCGTAGAACGTGACCGACGCACCGATCCGCGGGATCACGCAATCGAACCCTTTCAGTTCACGGCCGCCGTAGTGCAGGGCGAAACCGTCGCGCGCAATGCGCATGTAGCAACGCAGCGGGTCCAGCACGCGTACCCGGTGTCCGCGCGCGCGCGCCGCGGCCACCAGCCGCATGGTGGAATACAGCCGCGTGTTGCGCGACAGGATGGCGAGTTTCATCGTTGCCGTTCCGGGGCCCGTGGTGCGTGCGCTAGCGTATAGGAACGCGAGGGATCGACGATGACGCGGCCGGCCAGCGCGGTCCGCCCCAGCAGCATCGGGAACAGCATGTCGCGGCGGTCGGTCAGGCTGATTTCCGCGCGCAGGACGAGACTGCCCAGCACGACGTCGGTCCCGATGAACCAGCGCTCGGTGACATGACCGCCGGAATCGGTGACCCGGCGCCGCTCCAGCGCCGCTGCCTCGCATTCCACCATGCGCGGATGCCGGCGCCCGATCCGGAGCACGAACCGCAACCACGTCGCGCCGTCCCGGGCGAAGGGTTCCAGCGATTCCACGTGCAGCGCCGAGGAGCGCGCGCCGGTGTCGAGCTTGGCCTTCAGCGATGGAATGCCGAGCCGCGGCAGCGCCACGCGCTCGCGCCAGCCTAAGACGGGAAGAACGCCGCGCGTGTCGGTCATGCTGGAAGGGCATCAAGCGGGTGATGGGAATCGAACCCACGTCAGTAGCTTGGGAAGCTACGGCTCTGCCATTGAGCTACACCCGCACAGGGTGGATGATGGTAGCGACCCGGGCGCTGCGGGCGCAACGTTTGCCAAGGAAACTCTGATTTATCAGAGTTTCCTTGCGGCACAGGGATGTGCCGCCCGCCAATCAAGCACGCATGGTTGTACGTGCTTGATTGGCGAAGTCGAATTCGGGCGTGTACCGAATTCGGCGTGCTCTGGCAAATCCTGGATGGATTTGTTCAGAGCTTGGCTAACCGCCGGCTAACCATTTTCTTAGGCCTTGCTTAGGCCCGCCGGACCAGCAGGCCGGCATTCAGCGCCGCTGCGCTGTGATGATTCCGTCGGGCGACGCGCGCCGCACCGACGTGTCCCTGCCAGCGCGCCGGGCAGTCAAGTCTGCGGAGTCCGCCATGTTCCGTTTCCGCGCAATCCGGTCTCTCACGATCGCAGGTCTCGCATTCGCCACCACCCTGGCTGGCACCCCGCCGGTGCACGCCCAGCAGTACGACCAGCCGCAGTCCTACGACCAGTCACAGCCCTACGACAATTCCGACCAGTCGCCGGGACGGGTGGCACGGCTGGCCTATCTTTCCGGCCAGGTGCAGTTCTCGCCGGCCGGCGAGAACGACTGGGGCTCGGTCGACATCAACCGGCCGCTGGTGATCGGCGACCGCCTGCTGACCGGCGACGACGGTCTGGCCGCGCTGGAACTGGGCGATTCCTCGATCAGGATCGACCATGACACCGCCTTCGATTTCCTGAACCTGACGGACAGCAACGTGCAGGTGGAACTGTCGCAGGGCACGCTCAACATGGCGGTGCGCCAGATCAACGACGGCGAGAATTTCGAGGTGGACACGCCCACCATCGCGTTCGTCGCCACCAGTCCGGGCGTGTACCGGATCGACGACAGCCCGACCGGCACCGGCAGCATGGTCACGGTGCTCCGCGGCGCGGGCATCGTCTATGGCGAGAACGGCGCCAGCCGTCCCGTCAACGCCGGCTCGTCCTACCGCTTCGATGATTCCACGCTCACCAGTGTCGAGGTGAACGGCCTGCCGGAGCGGGACGACTTCGACCGCTTCTGCGAAGCGCGTGACGCGCGCTATGACAACGTGGTGCGCCGCGATTACGTGCCGCCGGAAATGATCGGCGGCGATGACCTGTACCAGTACGGCCAGTGGGACGATACCCCCGACTACGGCAACGTCTGGTATCCGACCGCGGTGCCGGTCGGCTGGGCGCCCTACCGCTACGGGCACTGGGCATGGATCGACCCGTGGGGCTGGACCTGGATCGACGATGAACCCTGGGGGTTCGCGCCGTTCCACTACGGCCGCTGGGCCTACATCGGCGACCGCTGGGGCTGGATTCCGGGGCCGGTGAACGTGCGCCCGTACTACGCACCGGCGCTGGTGGCCTTCATCGGCGGAGCGGGCTTCTCGCTGTCGATCAGCATCGGCGGCGGTGGACCGGTGGGCTGGTTCCCGCTGGGGCCGCGTGACGTGTACGTGCCGTGGTACCACGCCTCGCGCAACTACTTCAACAACGTCAACATCACCAACATCCGCAACGTCTATGTCAACAAGACCATCATCAACAACATCTACAACGACTACAGCAGCAACCGGGTCACCGACATCACGCGCTACAACCGCTACACCTACCGCAACATGCCCGCCGCGGTGACCGCGGTGCCGCGCAACGTGTTCGTGGACGCCCGGCCGGTCCGTCCGGCGGTGCTGAGGTTGAACAGCGCGCAACTCGCACGTGCGCAGGTGGCGACAGGCCCGCACGTGATGCCAGCCGCGACCAGCCTCGGGGTGCGCAATCCGACGGCGCGGCCCGCCGTGTTGCACGTGGCGCAGCCGTTCGCGAAGCCGGTGGTCGCACGCCATGCACCGCCCCCCGCGCCGGCTCCGTTCGCCGCACGCGAGAGGGTGATCGCCAGCCAGCAGGGCCGTCCGCTGACACCGGCGCAGATGGCGAGCCTGCGCCCGGCGCAACCCGCGGCACAGCGCAGCGAACGGGTCAGGCTGGTGCCGGCGGTCGCCGCGGCAGCGGCAGGAGCCGCCGCGATCGGCGCGATGCACCACGCGGCGCCGCGGCCGGCCGAACCCGCCGCGCCCAGCCGCGTGACGCCGGTCCGGCCGGGCGCCGTGGCAGGCCAGCCCGCACAGCCGGGTGCGCAAGCGCCATTCAAGAACACGGTGCACCCGATTCCCGCGCCCGGCCAGCCGGCGCGTGAGGCGCCGTTGCACCCGGGCGAACTGCCCTCGGCTCGCTTTGCCCACCCGCAAGGCACTCTGCCCCGCGCGCCGGTGATACGCCCGGCGGAACCATCGCAAGGCCGGTCCGCACCCGAAACGCAGCGGGAGAATCCTTTCCGACCCGCAGCCCCACAATCGGGCCCTCTGCCCGCCGTGCGGCCGGTCGAGCGGACGCAGCCACCCGCCAATAACCCACAGCCGGAAATCCGTGCGCAGCAGCAGCGGCAAGCCGAAATGCAGGCGCAGCAGCGTGCCGCCGAACAGCAGCAACAGATGCGCATCCAGGAGCAGCGTCAGGCGGAAATGCAGGCGCAGCAGCAACGCGCCGCGGCAATGCAGCGCGAGCAGCAGATGCAGCAGCAGCGCGCCGCGGAAATGCAGCGTGAACAGTCATTGCGCCAGCGCGCGGTGCAGGCACCGCAGGGACACTACTACGCACCGCCCCGCGGACAGCCGCGGCCGGCGCCGCAGCGCAACGAGCCGAGCCGGAAACCGCCGCCGTCCAGCGACAACGGCCACTCCCGTCGCTGAGGGGTCCATCTAACGCGCCGCGGCCGCAATGGCCGCGGCGCGTTAAACTGGTTCCATGCAAATCCTGATCAACGGCCAGCCACACGAATGCGCGCCCGAGGCCACGGTGGCGGCATTGCTCGAGGAAACCGGCCATGCCGATCGCCGCGTCGCCGTCGAGGTCAACCGCGAGATCGTTCCGCGCAGCCAGCACACACGGCAGCGCCTGCATGAAGGCGACCGCGTCGAAATCGTCCACGCGATCGGGGGAGGCTGAGCGTTTTCGCGATGCCGGGGCATCGCAAGACGAGGCCGATCGTCCGCAGCAAGACGCGCAGGGCACGGTTGCCTAGCGCGGTCCGGCGGCCGGGCCGGACAACGGCGTGCCTGCGCAGGGCGATGAACGGAGTCCGCGGCGCGCGTACTAAACTGGCCTTTTCGCCGCGCACGCCAGGGTCATGAACGCTCTTCCCCAGACCACCCCCGACACGCATGACAGGGCCGATCCATTCGTGATCGCCGGACGCGCGTACCGTTCGCGCCTGCTGACCGGCACCGGCAAATACAAGGACCTCGACGAAACCCGCCGCGCCACCGAAGCCGCGGGCGCGGAAATCGTCACCGTCGCGATCCGCCGCAGCAACATCGGCCAGCATCCGGGCGAGCCCAATCTGCTGGACGTGCTGCCGCCGGACCGCTACACCATCCTGCCCAACACCGCCGGCTGCTTCACCGCCGAGGACGCGGTGCGCACCTGCCGGCTGGCGCGCGAGCTGCTGGACGGCCACTCGCTGGTCAAGCTGGAAGTGATCGGCGACCGGAAGACGCTGTTTCCCGATGTCGTGCAGACCCTGGCCGCCGCGGAAAAACTGGTCGCCGACGGGTTTCGGGTGATGGTGTACACCAGCGACGATCCGCTGCTGGCCAAACGCTTCGAGGAAATCGGTTGTGCTGCGGTGATGCCGCTGGCCGCGCCGATCGGTTCCGGGCTGGGCATCCAGAACCGCTACAACATTCTCGAGATCGTCGAGAGCGCGAAAGTGCCGGTCATCGTCGATGCCGGTGTGGGCACCGCATCGGATGCCGCGATCGCGATGGAACTGGGCTGCGACGGCGTGCTGATGAACACCGCGATCGCGGGTGCGCAGGATCCCGTGCTGATGGCGCACGCGATGAAACTGGCCGTCGAGGCCGGGCGCGCCGCGTTCCGCGCCGGACGCATCCCGCGCAAGCGTTACGCCTCGGCGTCCAGCCCGGTCGAGGGGATCAGCGCTTGAGTTTTTCCCTCTCCCTTCGGGAGAGGGAGGCGCGCAGCGCCGGGTGAGGGTTCGGGTCTTGCGCAAGATTCGCACCCTCACCCCTGCCCCTCTCGCGAGGGGCGAGGGGTAAAACACACGTGACCGAAAGCACAACCAATGACCACCGGCGCACGATCCGCAGCTTCGTGCTCCGCGAAGGCCGGATCACCCCCGCGCAGCAGCGCGCGTTCGAGCAGCACTGGGCATGTTTCGGGATCGACTACACCGGCAGCATCCGCGATCTCGACGCGCTGTTCGGCCGCCGCGCGCCGCGGGTGCTGGAGATCGGTTTCGGCAACGGCGAAGCGCTGGCCTGGGCCAGCGGTCAGGATCCGGCACGCGATTACCTCGGCATCGAGGTGCACCGTCCCGGCGTCGGACGGCTACTGAACGCGCTGGCCGCGCGCGCTGCGCACAACGTGCGGGTGTGGTGCCACGACGCGGTCGAGGTGCTGCAACACGAAATCCCCGATCACGCGCTGGACGAGGTGCGGATCTGGTTTCCCGATCCCTGGCCCAAGAAGCGCCATCACAAGCGGCGGCTGATCCAGCCGCCGTTCGTCGAACTGCTGGCCGCACGCGTCAGGCCCGGCGGACTCTTGCATCTGGCCACCGACTGGCCCGAGTATGCTTCGCACATGCAGGAGGTGCTGGCCGCGCAAGCGGGCTGGCGTGAACGGAAAGGGGAAGCACATGCACGACCGGCGTGGCGCATCGAAACCCGCTTCGAGCGGCGCGGCGTCGCGCTGGGCCATCCGGTTCGGGATTTGTTGTACGAGCGCGTGTAATGCTTGTCGGCTCCAGTCCATGAACTGACGCGCCGGATCGACCTCGCCCGATGGAGCTGACCCTGACCCCCGACATGCTGCTGGTGCTCGGGCTGGTCGGCTTCACGGTGATCATGCTGATCCTGGAGTGGGTGCGCGCCGACATCGTCGCCCTGCTGGTGCTGGTGGTGATCGGCATCACCGGCCTGATGCCGGTGGACCAGCTGTTCGACGGCTTCGCCGGCAACGCGGTGATCTCGCTGATCGCCGTGATGATCATGGGCGCCGGGCTGGACCGCACCGGCGTGCTGGCCAAGGCGGCATCGTTCATCCTGCGTCTCGCGGGCGGTGTGGAAACGCGCGTGTCGCTGCTGCTCAACGCGATGGCCGGCGCGCTGTCTTCGGTGATCCAGAGCCAGGCGCTGGCCACGCTGTTCCTGCCGGTATCCAGCCGCATCTCCGCGCGCACCGGCATGCCCCTGAAGCGCCTGCTGCTGCCGATGGCGTGCTGCATCCTGTGCGGCACCAACATGACGCTGATCTCGAACTCGCCGCTGATCCTGCTCAACGACCTGATCGCCAGCGCCGACCGCAACCTGCCGCCCGGCGCGCAGACCATCGAGCCGTTCAAGCTGTTCGCGATCACGCCGATCGGCATCCCGCTGCTGCTGGTGGGGCTGGCCTACTTCGCGTTTCTCACCCCGCGCCTGCTGCCCGAGGAAGCCGAGGCCAAACCTAAAGTCACGCCCGGGCGCACCGAGAGCTACTTCGCCGAAACCTACGGCATCAAGGGCGAGGTGATCGAACTGACCGTCACCGCCGACAGCCCGCTGGTCGGCATGAGCATCGGCGAGGCGGAAGCGCTGGAAGGCGCGCCGATGATCCTCGCGATCAAGAACGGCAACGAGTCGCGCCTCGCCCCGCCCTCGGACCAGATGGTCTGGGTCGGCACCGTGCTGGGCGTGCTGGGTCCGCGCCCGGACGTCAACGATTTCGCGCAAGCGATGAAGTGCCGTCCGGGCAACCGGCTGCAGGCACTGGCCGACATGTTCAATCCCACCCGCGCCGGCATTTCCGAGGCGGTGATCCCGCCGGCCTCGCGTTTCGTCAACCAGCAGGTCGGCGAACTGCGCCTGCGCAAGCGCTTCGGGATCTCGGTGCTGGCGGTGTACCGCGGCGACCAGGTGTTCCGGGGCGAGGACGTGCGCAAGGTCACGCTGCACGCGGGTGACACCATGGTGCTGCACGGCTTCTGGCGCGACATCGCGCTGGCGGCGGAGAGCCGCGATCTGGTGCCGGTCACCGACATCCCCAGCGAAGAATCGCGTCCCGGCAAGATCTGGCACGCACTGGCGTTCTTTGCGCTGGCGATGGCGCTGGGCCTGTTCACCAATCTGAAACTGTCCGTCGCGATGATGACCGGCGCGGTCGGCATGCTGCTGGCCGGCGTGCTGAACATGGACGAGGCCTATGCGGCGGTTAACTGGCGCACCATCTTCGTGATGGCCTGCCTGATCCCGCTGGGCGCGTCGATGGACTCCACCGGCGCCGCGGCGTGGCTGGCGCAGGAACTGATCGCGCACACGGGGCACCTGCCGCAGTGGGCGCTGCAACTCTGCATCGCGATCCTCGCGCTGTCGTTCTCGCAGGTGATCTCCCATGTCGGCACCGCGGTGATGATGGTGCCGATGGCGATCAACATCGCGCTGGCCTCGGGCGGCAATCCCAGCGTGTACGCGCTGATCGTGGCGCTGTCGGTGTCCAACACCTTCCTGATCCCCGGCGCCAGCCCGACCATCCTGGTGGTCGCCGGCCCCGGCGGCTACCGCCAGAAGGACTTCATGCGCGTGGGCCTGGGGCTGACGGCGTTGATGCTGGTGGTGATGCTGGTGATGGTGAACGTGGTGTTCAACCGCTGACGGATGTCGCGCCTCCGAGGGAAGCGGCGTCACGCGCGCAGCACCACTCCGTTCTCGACCTTCACCGGCACGGCCATCAGTGACTGGCCGCGACAGGGACCCTGCACGCACAGGCCGTTTTCGCGCAGCGCGAAGGTCGCGCCGTGCACCGCGCAGGTCAGCTTGTCGCCCTTGATCAGGAACAGTCCGGGCGCGTAGTCCATCCGGCGGCCCGCGTGCGGACAGATGTTGAGCCACGCCTGCACCGAATTGCCCTGGCGCGCCAGCAGCAGCGGTTCACCCTGGGGATCGGGCGGATCCACCCCCAGCACGCCGCCGTCGGGGATGTCCGCCAGCCGGCACAGGGTTTCGGGGGGCGAGGTCATGTCCATCGGCACTTCCGGCACTTGCCTCACGCGGGGGGCGTCCGCATGTTGGGAGGCGCTATCTTGCCACGCGTGTCCTTGCCATGCGCATCCGCTCCCCGTCCTTGAACCTGCGGTTGCCGCGCCATCCCTGGCTGCGTGCGCTGCTGATCGCGCTGGGCGCGCTGCTGCTGGCAGGACTGCTGACGGTGGGCCTGGCGGTCGGCGTGGCGCTGCTGGTGTCCGGCGCGCTGGTCGCCCTGTTGCGTCGATGGCTGGGCCGGCCACGGGAAACCGCGACAGCCCGCGTGATCGAGGGCGAATTCGAGGTGATCGATTCCCGGCCGCCGTTGCCGCGCGCAAGAAACGGATAGCCGCGGCGGCCCGAAAGGTTCAGCATGCCGCGCATGAACCGCTCGAACGACCGCAACACTTCCGCTTCCGCCGCGCTGCAACGCGCGCGCGAACTGCTGGACCGCAGCGAGACGCCGCCTGCGTTGTCCGAACTCGCCGCCAGGGTCGGGCTTTCACCGGCCCATCTGCAGCGCAGTTTCCGCAAGCGTTTCGGGATGTCGCCGGCCGAATACGCCAGGGCGCGGCGTTTCGGCGCTTTCAAGCGTGCGCTGCGCGAAGGCGCGTCCGTCACCGAGGCGGTGTACGACGCCGGTTTCGGTTCCGGCAGCCGCGTCTATGAACACACCGACCGCCTGCTCGGGATGCCGCCCGCGCGTTACCGCGAAGGCGGCACGGGCGTGGCGATCCGTTACACCACGGTTGCCTCGCCGCTGGGCCGGGTGCTGGTGGCGGCTACCGCGCGCGGCCTGTGCGCGGTCACGCTGGGTGACGACGACGACGCGCTGGTCGCCGCACTGCGCGAGGAATTCCCGCGCGCGGAACTGACGCGCGTCGATGCCGGCCGCGACGAATGGCTGTCGTCGGTGGTCACCCGGATCGCGCGCCAGTTCGACGGACGGGCGAAGGCCAAGGCGGCGTCGGTGCTGCCGCCCCTCGACATCACTGCCACCGCGTTCCAGTGGCGGGTGTGGGAAGCGCTGACCCGCATCCCCGCGGGCGAAACCCGCAGCTACGCCGAAGTCGCCGCGATGATCGGCGAACCCGACGCCGCACGCGCGGTGGGCCAAGCCTGCAACGCTAACAGGCTCGCGCTGATCGTGCCCTGCCATCGCGTGGTGCGCGCCGATGGCAGTCCCGGCGGCTGGCACTGGGGCGCGGCGCGCAAGCAGAAACTGCTGGAACGCGAGCGGGCAGGCGTTTGCGGGTGACCGCTCGGCACCTTCCGACCGGATTCAAGCCTGCGTGTCAAAAATGTCATGGCGCTCGCACCGATGCGTCATGCGGCCGCCGCTAGAATCGCTTCGCAGCCCCCGTGTAAACCTTTCGACACGTGCGATCACGGATTGTCGCCGGTCGATTTTTCGCGCCGAAGGACTGGCGCAGGAACCATCCTGATGAACGACACCGCCGCCTCCATCACCGCGCTCCCCGCCGCACGCGAACGCCGCTGGCTGGTGCCGCTGGCGCTGCTGGCGGTGTACGTGATCTGGGGTTCGACCTATCTGGGCATCCGGATCGGCCTGACCGGTTTTCCGCCTTTCGCGATGGCCGCGCTGCGTTTCTTCGCGGCCGGCATCGCGATGTATGCATGGCTGCGCCTGCGCGGCATGCCTGCGCCGACGCCGCGGCAGTGGCGCAACGCGGCGGTCACCGGCGTGCTGCTGCTCGGCTTCGGCAACGGCCTGGTGTGCTTCGCCGAACAGGGCGTGTCCTCGGGCATGGCCGCGGTGGCGATCGCGAGCGAACCCCTGTTCGTCGCGCTGTTCCTGTTCTTCTACCGCGAACGGCCCAGCCGCGGCGAGGTGATCGGCCTGATCGTGGGCTTTCTGGGCGTGCTGCTGCTGAACAGCGCGGGCGCGATGCGCGCCGCACCGTGGGCGGCCGCGGCCCTGCTGATCGCCACCGCCTCGTGGGCGTTCGGCTCGATCTGGAGCCGCCGCCAGGACATGCCGAAAGGCCCGATGAACGTGGCCGCGCAGATGCTGTGCGCGGCGCCTGCGCTGGCCTTGATGGCGTGGGCGACCGGCGAACGCCTGCCCGTGCATCCGCCGGTGCAGTCGATCCTGGCGCTGGCGTACCTCGCCGTGTTCGGATCGATCATCGCGTTCTCGGCGTATCTGTTCCTGGTCAAGACCGCGCGACCGGCGCTGACCGCGAGCTACGCCTATGTCAATCCGCCGATTGCGGTGCTGCTGGGCGCGCTGCTGGCGGGCGAGCACGTGGGTGCGCCCGAACTGGCCGGCATGGCCGTGATCCTGGCTGGCGTGGCGATCATCACGCTGGCGCATGCCCGGCCGCGATGAACGGAGCGTGAGCCAAGCCGGGCCGCGGCTCGGCCCGCGCGATAGAATGGCCGCCCGCACGAGCGCCACACGTTCCCCTGCGTCATGGTCAAGTGGATCATCCTCGCCATCCTGATCGCCTGTGCGATCTACGTTCACCTGCGCGGCAGGATCAGGCACACCTTTCTGCGGCAGGTGACCGACCACTCGACCTTCATGGCGCCGATCAACGTGCTGATGTACGCGTTCTCGCGCGTGCCGGTGACGCCCTTTCTCCCGCCCGCCGAGTTTCCGGAACTGGAAACCCTGCGCAGCAACTGGCGGACCATCCGCGACGAGGCGATCGCGCTGGCCGAGGCCAGCCACATCAAGGCTTCCGACAAGTACGACGATGCGGGTTTCAATTCCTTCTTCCGCACCGGCTGGAAGCGCTTCTACCTCAAGTGGTACGACGAGCAGCCGCATCCCTCGGCGCTGAAGCTGTGTCCGCGCACGGTGGAGCTGCTGCGTGCCGCGCCGCACGTCAAGGCCGCGGCGTTCACGCAGTTGCCGCCCGGCAGCAAGCTGGGCAAGCATCGCGACCCGTTCGCGGGCTCGCTGCGCTATCACCTGGGCCTGATCACGCCCAACGACGACCGCTGCTGGATCCGGGTGGACGGCCAGCCGTACAGCTGGCGCG
>JAJPHQ010000021.1 GCA_021325195.1 Gammaproteobacteria bacterium
GAACGGATTGCTGACCGCCTCGGGATGATGGATCAGCAACGCGCCCTGACCGAAATAATTCAGCATCAGGCCCGGCATCACGAAGCCGTACCACGCGATCCGGATCGGGTTGCGTCCGAAGTGGCCCATGTCGGCGTACAGCGCCTCGGCGCCGGTCACGCACAGCACCACCGCGCCCAGCACCAGGAATCCCGCACCGCCCTGGTGCGCGAAGAACGTGACGGCGTACCAGGGGTTGATCGCGCGCAGCACCAGCGGATGCTGCACGATGTTGTGCAGGCCGACCAGGCCGATCGCGACGAACCACACGCACATCACCGGCCCGAACACGCTGCCGACCCGGCCGGTGCCGCGTTTCTGGAACCAGAACAGCGCCAGCAGCACGATCACCGTCAGCGGCACCACCCAGCGCGACAGCGCCGGCGCGGCCACCCTCAAACCTTCGATCGCGGACAGCACCGTGATCGACGGCGTGATCACGCCGTCGCCGAAGAACAGCGAGGCGCCCAGCAACGCTGCCAGCACCACCAGCTTGCGGGTGCGCGGATACTGCCGCGTGGCGCGCTGGGCCAGCGCCATCATCGCCATGATGCCGCCCTCGCCCCGGTTGTCGGCGCGCATGATGAAGGTGACGTACTTCACCGCCACCACGACCACCAGCGTCCACAGCACCAGCGACAGCACGCCCAGCACGTCGACCGGACGCGCAGGCACGCCGTGCCCGCCGCCGAAGGCCTCGCTCATCGTGTAAAGCGGGCTGGTGCCGATGTCGCCGAACACCACGCCGATCGCGCCGACCACCAGCGCGCGCATGGCATGGCGCTGGCTGCCGGCTTCCGTGGAAGGGGAGCGCGTGCGGTCGTTCACCGCCCCCTCAACGCCCCAGTGCGGCGCGCAGGGCCTTGCGGATGATCGTCTCGGCAGCGTCGCCGTCCGCCGCGGCCGCGGCGACCAGACGTTGCGCCTCGGCCGGCTTGTAGCCCAGTTGCTGCAACGCGGCTTCGGCCTCGCCGCGCGCGTCGCGCGGCACCTGACCGGATGGCGTGCGTGCGGCATCGCCGCCGGCGCCGATGCGGTCGCGCAATTCCACCACGATGCGCTCGGCGGTCTTCTTGCCGATGCCGGGGAGACGCGTCAGCGCGGTCACGTCGCCGGCCTGCACCAGCCGCGCGAATTCGTTGGTGGATACGCCGGACAGCACCGCCAGCGCGATCCGGGCGCCGATGCCGGACACCTTCTGCAGATCGCGGAACAACCGGCGTTCGTCCTCGCGCAGGAAACCGTACAGCGCGACGGTGTCTTCCTTCTGCGCGTAGTGCGTCAGCAGCACCACTTCGCCGCCGCTGTCCGGCAGGTCGTAAAGCGTGGACATCGGCACTTCCAGCTCGTAGCCGACGCCGTGCACGTCGATCAGCACCCACGGCGGGCGCTTGGCGATGAGCGTGCCGCGCAGACGGCCGCTCATGTTTGCACGCCCCTTGATCGAAGCATCGCCCCCGCTCCGGTCCTTGCTGGGGAGAAAGATTTCGTCGTGCGCAGGTTTTGCTCTTCCCCCGCAAGCCGGGGAAGATGCCCGAGGGGCGGACGGGGGCCGTTCATCGGCGTCGCCTCCACTGCCCGGGCGCGATGCCCGTGCGCGTCTCGCTGGCGCGCAGGTGCGCGTGCGTGATCGCGACGGCCAAGGCGTCGGCGGCATCGGCCTGCACCGGTTCGCGCAGGCCCAGCAACACGCCCACCATGTGCTGCACCTGCTCCTTGCCGGCGTGGCCCTTGCCGACCACCGACTGCTTGATCGCGTTGGGTGCATATTCGTGCACCGCCAGCCCGCGCCCCACCGCCGCGCAGATCGCGGCGCCGCGCGCCTGCCCCAGCTTCAGCGCGGAATCGGCATTCCGGGCCATGAACACGCGCTCGACCGCGGCTTCCGCCGGCGCGTGCGCGTCGATGATGGCCGAAAGCCCGTCGTAGATCCGCTTCAGGCGCAACGGAAAGGTCTCCTCGTCTGCCACCGCCAGCGTCGCGTGCAACAGGCAGCGCAGCTTCCCCGTGGCGTCGGCCTCGATGATACCCACGCCGGTGCGCTGGCTGCCGGGATCGATGCCGAGGATGCGCAAGGGCGCCGCGGCGGTCACGATCACGCCGCCGGCAGATCCGCGTTGGAATGCACGGACTGCACGTCGTCCAGTTCCTCCAGGCGCGCCAGCAGTCCGCGCACGGCCTCGGCCTGTTCGCCGGTCACGGCGATGTCGGTTTCCGAACGCAGGGTGACTTCGGCATGGTCGGGTTTCAGTCCGGCCTTGACCATCGCGTCGCGCACGGCGTCGAAGGATTCCGGCGCGCAGAGCACGTCGATCTGCCCGTCCTCGGGCCATACCACCACGTCGTCGGCACCGGCCTCGATCGCGGCGTCGGTGATTTTCTCCTCGTCGGCGCCCTTCTCGTACGACAGCACGCCGATCCGCTTGAACAGATAGGCGACCGAGCCTTCGGCGCCCAGGTTGCCGCCGAACTTGGTGAAGGCGTGGCGCACGTCGGCGATGGTGCGCTGGCGGTTGTCGGTCAGGCATTCCACGATCACCGCGACGCCGCCCGGCGCGTAACCTTCGAAACGCAGTTCCTCGTAGCTGACGCCTTCCAGCTCGCCCGTCGCCTTCTTGATCGCGCGGTCGATGTTGTCCTTGGGCATCGAGGCCGCCAGCGCCTTGTCGATCGCACTGCGCAGGCGCGGATTGCCGGCGGGATCGCCGCCGCCCAGCCGCGCGGCCACGCTGATCTCGCGCACCAGCTTGGTGAAGATCTGGCCGCGTCTGGCGTCCTGCGCGTTCTTGCGGCCGGCGATGGATGGACCACGTCCCATGGGGCGTCCTCGCGATACCGAAAAGTTGAAAGTCTAGGGAAACACTCGCCATCTCGCCACGCTTTCGCGCCAAGCCCCATGGATTGCATTCCCCCCACAACCCCCGACCGAACCGCTTTGCGGTTCGGTCGCCCCCTTGACTCAAGGGGGCAAAAACATGCGTGCCTGTCGTCTCGGTGCTGGTGCCCGTACCGAATCCCGCTTCGAGGGTTACGAATCCCGAGTCCCAAGTCCCGAGTCCCGTACTTGCACGTGCAGTTCCGCGAGTTGCTTGGGATCGATCGCGCTCGGCGCATCGGTCATCAGGCATTGCGCGCTGGTGGTCTTGGGAAACGCGATCACGTCGCGGATCGATTCAGTACCGGCCATGATCGCGGCGATCCGGTCGATGCCGAACGCGATGCCGCCGTGCGGCGGCGCGCCGAATTTCAGCGCGTCCAGCAGGAAACCGAACTTGGCGCGCGCCTCGGCCTCGTCGATGCCCAGCAGGTCGAATACCGCGCTCTGCATTTCCGGGCGATGGATGCGGATCGAACCGCCACCGATCTCGGAACCATTCAGCACCATGTCGTAGCCGCGGCTGACCGCGCGTGATGGATCGGCTTTCAACGCAGCGATGTCGTCGATCTTCGGCGCGGTGAACGGGTGGTGCAGCGCCACGTGCCGGGCGGCCTGACCGTCGTATTCGAACATCGGGAAATCGGTGACCCACAGCGGCTTCCAGCCCGGCACGACCAGGCCGCGGTCGCGCGCGACCTTCAACCGCAGTGCTCCCATGAAGTCGCCGACGGTCTTCCACGCGCCTGCACCGAACAGCAGTGCGTCGCCGTTCCGTGCCCTCGTCTTTTGCAGGATCGTGCCGAGCGTGGCCTCGTCGAGAAACTTCGCGACCGGCGAATGGACGCCTTCCAGACCTTTCGCGGCGTCCGTCACCTTCAGCCACGCCAGTCCTTTCGCGCCGAACTTCGCGGCGTGCGCGGCATAGTCGTCGAGTTGCTTGCGCGAAAGGTCGGCGCCACCCGGAACACGCAGCGCCGCAACACGACCGGCTGGATCGTTCGCGGGATCGGCAAACACCCTGAAGTCGAGGCGCTTCACCGCGTCGGCGATGTCGATGAGCTCCAGATCGATGCGCAGGTCCGGCTTGTCCGAACCGTAGCGCGTGATCGCTTCCAGCCAGCTCATGCGCGGAAACGGATCGGGCAGCTCGACGCCGACCACCGCGCGGAACACGTCCCGGATCATGGCCTCGACGGTGTCCTGCACGTCGCGTTCCCCGACGAACGCGAACTCCATGTCGAGCTGGGTGAATTCCGGCTGACGGTCGGCGCGCAGGTCCTCGTCGCGGAAGCAGCGCGCGATCTGGTAGTAGCGGTCGAAGCCCGCGATCATCAGCAACTGCTTGAACAGTTGCGGCGACTGCGGCAGCGCGTAGAACTGTCCCGGGTGCACGCGCGAGGGGACCAGGTAATCGCGCGCGCCTTCCGGCGTCGCCCTGGTGAGGATCGGCGTCTCGATGTCCTGGAATCCGCGCGCGTCCAGCCAGCGCCGCAGCGCCTGCACCAGGCGGATGCGGGTGCGCATCATCTTCTGCATCTCGGGGCGGCGCAAATCGAGGTAGCGGTACTTCAGCCGCATTTCCTCGTTGGGATGCTCGTGCAGGGCGAACGGCAGGTCGCGCGCGGCGTTCAGCAGCTCGATGGATTCGGCGACGACTTCGTAACGGCCGGTCGGAATCTTCTCGTTGACATTGCTGCGCACGCGCACCGTGCCGGTGACACGCAGGCAGTCCTCGTAACCGACCTTCGAGGCAACCTTGAACACTCCGGCGTTGTCGGGATCGGCCACCACCTGCACGATGCCCTCGTGGTCGCGCAGGTCGATGAATACCACGCCGCCGTGATCGCGGCGCGCGTCCGCCCAGCCGCACAGGCTCACGCGCCTGCCGACTTCAGCTTGGCCGATCCGACCGCAGTAATGGGTACGCATGTCAAACCCCGTCCGCCCGCGCGCCGCGGGGCAAACGGGGAATGCTAAGCGCCGCGATGTTGCGGTGCAATGTTCAATGCGCCCTTCCTGCGCGTGCAGGCGGACATCCTTGTCCGCACTTGTCGAGCAGCACCGCCATCACCAGCGGCGATCGACGACGAACTGGGCGCCGCAGCCCTTGTCCACCCAGATCCCGGCGCGGTTCCAGCCCCAGGTCCGGCCCTGGACACAGGATGCCTTGGAGTTCTGCCGCAGCAGCGCCACGCGGCCGCGCGCGCCGACATCGACCTGGCAGAAGTAGTACTTGTACTGCGGGCTGCCGCAGGAGACCTCGAAGCGCCGGTTCCAGCCCGGTCCCGGCTGCCAGCCGCCGCCATTGGCCGGCGCGAAGGTGCCGCCGCAGCCCTTGTCCACCCAGATGCTGCCGCGGTCGAAGCCCCAGGTCCGCCCCTGCACGCAGGCAGCCTTCGACGTCTGCCGGACCAGCTGCGCACCGCGCCAGTGGCGCGGCACGGGGCAGCGCAGCATCCGGTGCTGCGGACTGCCGCAGGAAACGATGTCGTTGGGGTTGGCGGGCTGACCCGGGCGACCGGGATAACCATTGCCGTAGGTAACTTGCGCGCCCGCCGCGGAAGCGGCCGCGAGCGCGAATGCCGCGAGGAAACCGGTGGCGCTGCGCATGACACTCCCCTTTCCTGCCGTGGGGCGACCAGTTTCCGCGCAGTCTTCTGAACGGACGCTGGCGGAAATCGTTCCGGCGCGGATCAATCGCCGGCTGCGCCGGCCGCCTTGCCGGCAGGTCGGGATGGCGCACTGCCGGTCGCGGCGGACGTCTTCTCGCCGCCGCCCGTGGTCTTGCCCGCGCCGTCGCCCTTGCCATCGGTCTTCTTGTCCGCCACGGCCGAAGCCGGTTCCTCCTTGCCGGCCAGGTTGCGCTTCCTTTCCTTGTCGGACTTGAAGTCGGTCTCGTACCAGCCGCTGCCGGCCAGACGGAACGCGGGGGCCGTCACCCTGCGGCGCACGGTCTTTTCCCCGCAGTGCGGGCAGATTCGTGGATCGGGATCGGACATTTTCTGCAGGCGCTCGAATTCCCCGCCGCAGGCATCGCATCGGAAAGCATAGATCGGCATGGCGCTGATCCTCGAAAAACGGTTGCCCAAATGATCGCCGATTGTTGAGCCGGAGGCGAAAAAATCAAGCACGGGGCCGCGTCCCGGCGACGCGGCGCGGAGGCCTGCAGGGGCCAGGCAGGCATCACGGACCTCGAGGCCTTATCATGGCAGGCCCCGATGCCGACCGATCCCAAGTGACCTTCGGAAGCCGATTCCTGATGCTGTCTTGCGTGGCGCTGCTGGCCGGGTCCCCGCTGCACGCCGCCGTGCCAGGCCGTTCCGTGCAGGCGTCCGTTCCCCCTTGCAGCGCCGCCGCCTTCGCCGAGGTGGCGCCCGCATTCCGGGAACGCGTCGATGCGATCAATCGGCAGCTCGGCATTCCGGCCGGTTACCCGCAGAAGCACCACCTGACGCTGCTGCCCGAGGCGACCGAGCTGGCAGCGGTGCCGAAGGACGTGTACGGGCGCAAGGTGGAGATGGCGCCGCCCGCTGCCGCCGCGCTGGCAAGGATGTTTGCGGCCGCGGCGCGCGACGGCGTGACGCTGCAAACCGTGTCCGGCTATCGCAGCATCGCGTACCAGCAGCACCTGATCCGCGAAAAACTGCAACACGGCATGAGCATCGAACGCGCGCTCGCGATCAATGCGGTGCCCGGCTACAGCGAACACCAGACCGGTTGCGCGATCGACCTGACCACGCCGGGCGTGCCGGCGGCCGACGCGAGTTTCGCAAAGAGCAAGGCATACGCGTGGCTGCAGCGGCACGCCGCGTCTTTCGGCTTCCACCTTTCGTATCCGCAGGGCAACGCGCAGGGCTACGAATACGAGCCCTGGCACTGGCGCTACCTCGGCGATGCGGCGCGCGCCAAGCGCGGCCCGTAGCAAACCGGCGCCATCACAGCGACCCTCCCGAACCCTTCCCTTGCAGGGCAGGACCCGGCGTCAGGGCCTGTCCCGGCGGCGGTGGAACACCAGCTTGCCGCCTTCGGCATCGACGCGGACGGTGTCGCCCGCGCCGAATTCGCCGGACAGGATCTTCTGCGCCAGCGGATTCTCGAGTTGCGTCTGGATCGCGCGTTTCAGCGGGCGGGCGCCGTAAACCGGGTCGAAACCGACGTTGCCCAGCAGCATCAGCGCGCCGTCCGAGATTTCGAGGTCGATCTGGCGTTCCCGCAGACGCCTTGCAAGGTAATCCGTTTGCAGCCGCGCGATCTCGCGGATCTGCGACTTGTCGAGCGGATGGAACACCACGATCTCGTCGAGGCGGTTGATGAACTCGGGCCGGAAATGCGCCTGCACCACGCCCATCACGGCCGCTTTCATCTGGGTGTAGGCCTCGGGTGAATCCTCGTCGATGCCGCTGGAAGCAATCTCCTGGATTTGTTGCGAGCCCAGGTTCGACGTCATCACGATCACGGTGTTGCGGAAGTCCACCGTGCGTCCTTGGCCATCGGTGAGCCGCCCGTCGTCCAGCACCTGCAGCAGGATGTTGAACACGTCCGGATGCGCCTTCTCGACCTCGTCCAGCAGGATCACGCTGTACGGACGCCGGCGCACGGCTTCGGTGAGATAGCCGCCTTCCTCGTAGCCGACGCAGCCCGGCGGCGCGCCGATCAGCCGGGCGACGGAGTGCTTCTCCATGAACTCGCTCATGTCGATCCGCACCATCGCTTCGGTGGTGTCGAACAGGAAACCCGCGAGCGCCTTGCAGAGTTCGGTCTTGCCCACGCCGGTCGGACCGAGAAACAGGAACGAACCGTAGGGACGATTGGGATCGCTCAAACCGGCGCGTGCGCGGCGGATCGCGTCGGAAACCGCGCGCACTGCCTCGTCCTGCCCGACCACCCGCTGGTGCAAGGCCTCTTCCATGTGCAGCAGCTTCTCGCGCTCGCCTTCCAGCATTTTGGAGACCGGGATGCCGGTCCAGCGCGACACCACTTCCGCGATTTCCTCGGCGGTGACCTTGTCCTGCACCAGCCTGAACTCCTGGTGCTCGGCGGCCTGCGCGGCGGCGAGCTGCTTTTCCAGCGCCGGCAGCACGCCGTACTGGATCTCGCTCATCTTGGCGTAATCCTGCCGGCGCTGCGCGGCTTCCATGTCGAGATGCGCCTGCTCGATCTGTTCCTTGATCTTCGCGGTGCCCTGCAGCGCGGCCTTCTCCGATTTCCACACCTCGTTCAGATCGGAGAATTCGCGTTCCTGCCTGGCGATGTCGGCTTCGAGGTCGGCCAGCCGCTTCTTCGATTCCGGATCCTTCTCCTTCTTCAGCATCTCGCGCTGGATCTTCAACTGGATCAGGTGGCGTTCCAGCCGGTCCAGTTCCTCGGGCTTGGAGTCGATTTCCATCCGGATGCTCGAGGCCGCCTCGTCCATCAGGTCGATGGCCTTGTCGGGCAGTTGCCGGTCGGTGATGTAGCGATGGGACAGCGTGGCCGCCGCGACGATCGCGGGGTCGGTGATCTCGACACCGTGGTGCACGGCGTAACGTTCCTTCAGGCCGCGCAGGATCGCGATGGTGTCCTCGACCGTGGGTTCGCCCACGAACACCTTCTGGAATCGCCGCTCCAGCGCGGCGTCCTTCTCGATGTACTTGCGGTATTCGTCCAGCGTGGTGGCGCCGATGCAGTGCAGCTCGCCGCGCGCCAGCGCCGGCTTCAGCATGTTGCCGGCGTCCAACGCGCCTTCCGCTTTGCCGGCACCGACCATGGTGTGCAGTTCGTCGATGAACAGGATGATCTGGCCTTCCTGCTTCGCCAGATCCTTCAGCACGCCCTTCAGGCGCTCCTCGAACTCGCCCCGGAACTTGGCGCCCGCGATCAGCGCGCCCATGTCCAGCGCCAGCACGCGCTTGTTCTTCAGGCCCTCCGGCACCTCGCCGCGGGCGATGCGCTGGGCGAGACCCTCCACGATCGCGGTCTTGCCCACGCCCGGCTCGCCGATCAGCACCGGGTTGTTCTTGGTGCGGCGCGAGAGCACCTGGATCACCCGGCGGATTTCCTCGTCGCGGCCGATCACGGGATCGAGCTTGCCGGTCTCGGCGCGCGCGGTCAGGTCGATGGTGTATCTCTCGAGCGCCTGTCGCTGGTCCTCGGCGCCTTCGCTTTGCACCTTCTCGCCGCCGCGGAGCTTGTCGATCGCGGCTTCGATGTTCTGCCTGCTTGCGCCGGCGGCCTTCATCGCGCGGCCGATGTCGCCCCTGTCCTCGACACAGGCCAGCACGAACAATTCCGAGGCGATGAACTGGTCGCCGCGCTGCTGCGCCAGCTTGTCGGTCACGTTCAACAGCCGGCTGAGTTCGTTGCCGACGTTGATGTTGCCTTCCTGCCCCGACACGCGCGGCAGGCGCTCCAGCATTTCGCCCAGGCGTTCGCGCAGCAGCGGCACGTTGACGCCGGCCTGCGCCAGCATTGGCGCGGTCGAGCCGCCCTGCTGGTCCAGCAGCGCCACCAGCACGTGCACCGGTTCGAGCATGTTGTGGTCGCGCCCCACCGCCAGCGATTGCGCGTCGGCCAGTGCCTGTTGAAACCTCGAAGTGAGTTTGTCGGTGCGCATGACGCCCTCGGCAGACAAGTCGAACCGGAAAGATGCGGCCGCGCGCTTTATGCTTCAAGCGCACGAGCCGCGCATCGTATGATTTTGCGCCGGAACGGGCGGCGGAGCGAAGTCTTGAGCAGGGTGCCGGACGCGCAGGCGCAAACCGTGTGGCCGGCGCGCATCGGCTGGGCGGTCCTGAATGCGCTGCAACTGATCTACACGATCGCCTGGACGGCCGGCTGCATCGTGCTGGCGCTCATCGTGAAAGGCCTGGGCGGCGGCCGCGTGGATCGGCCGCTGCGGATGGCCGCGCGGCTGTGGGCGCCGGGCCTGCTGCTGGGAGCCGGGGCGAAGCTGTGCGTGGAAGGCCTGGAGCGCGTGGATTTCTCGCGCCCCCACGTGTTCGTGGCCAACCATCAGTCGATGATCGACATCTGCGTGCTGTTCCGGGCATTGCCGGTGCCGCTCCGGTTCGTCCTGAAGGAGGAATTGCGCAAGGTGCCCTTCATCGGCTGGTACGCGCACGCGATGGGCATGGTGTTCATCGAACGCAGCCGCACCCGCGAGGCCGCCCGACGCCTGCACCGCGCGGTGTCGCTGGTGCGCCGCGGCGCCAGCCTGTGCGCGTTTCCGGAGGGCACCCGCAGCCGCGACGGATCGGTGCGGCCGTTCAGGGGCGGCGCGTTCCAGGTCGCGATCGAGGCCGGCGTGTCCGTGGTGCCGGTCGCCATCACCGGCTCCGGGGCGGTGCTGCCGCCGGCGGGCTTCCGCGTCAGGCCCGGCACGATCACGCTGCGCATCGGCGATCCCATTCCGGCCAACGGGTTGCAGCCGCACGAGCGTCAGGCGCTGGCACGGCGGGTGCACGATGCGGTGGCGGCGATGCTGACAATCGGGACCGCTTCTGCCTCGTGCCGCGCGCAATATCCGGCTGCTTGGCGCGACTACAGGTGAAAGACGGGCGCAAGCAACCGGGCACCCTCAAGCCATCGCGGGCAACATCCACAAAAGGCTCGCCATCCTTCCGCTGCGCGCGCCGTCGCGGCGGAAAGAATGAAAGCGCGGATCGGTGAAGGTGTCGAAGCCGCCGCCGAAGATGCGGCTGACGCCGCCCGCGTACAGACGCCGCCGCGCGAGGGCGTACAGGTCGCACCGCCAGTGGCCGGGACGCGTGGCGGTGAATGCCGGTGTCGCCGCAGGATCGTGCGCGAGGAACGCATCGCGCACTTCGCCGCCGACTTCGTAGGACCTTGCGGCAATCGCGGGACCGAGCCACGCCATGATCCGTTCGCGCGGTGTCTGCATCGCCGCCAGGGTGTGTTCCAGCACGCCCGCCGACAGTCCGCGCCAGCCGGCATGCGCGGCGGCGATTTCGGAACCGTCGTCGGCACAGAACAATACCGGCAGGCAATCGGCGGTCAGGATCGCCAGCACCACGCCGGGCGTGCGGGTGATGGCGGCGTCGGCTTCGGGTTCGTCCGGGTGCACCTCATCGAACTCGACGGTGCGCGTGCCGTGCACCTGATGCAGCCAGCGCGGTTCCGAGGGCAGCGACAGGGCATCGCGCAGGAACGCACGGTTCTCCGCGAGCACCGCGGGATCGTCGCCGCTATGCGTGCCGACGTTGAACGCGTGCGCCGGGCGCGACGAGGATTCCGGTCCGTCGCGCGTCGTCACCACGGCGCGCACGTTCGCCGGTGCCGGCCAATCCGGCGTCAGCCACGACAGGGACGCTTCAATCACGATCGCCTCCGGTTTGTGCAGCGTCCTCATGCAACGCAGCCAGCAGATCGAGAAAATCGCCCGGCGGTTTCGCGTCGAACGACAGCGCTTCGCCCGTCACTGGATGCACGAACGCCAGCCGTTCGGCGTGCAGGGCCTGTCGCCTGAAGCCGCGCAACGCTTCCGCGAGCCGCGGGGTCGCGCCGCGCGGCAGTTTCAGTCCGCGGCCGTACAGCGGATCGCCGACCAGAGGGTAGCCCGCATGCGCCATGTGCACCCGGATCTGGTGGGTACGGCCCGATTCCAGTTCGCATTGCAGCCATGCGTGCGCACGGAATCGCTCGCGCACCCGGTAGTGCGTCACGGCGGGACGTCCGCCCTCGCGCACCGCACGGCGCAGGCGGTCCTTGGGATGCCGGTCCAGCGGCGCATCGATGCTGCCGCCCGCGACCGGCACGCCGTTCACGATGGCGTCGTAGCGGCGGTGGACGTCGCGTGCCGACAGCATCGCGGTCAGCGCGGTATGCGCGCGCAGCGATCGCGCGACCACCAGCAGGCCGGAGGTGTCCTTGTCCAGCCGATGCACGAGGCCGGCACGCGGCACTTTCGCCAGTTCCGGATCGCGATGCAGCAGCGCGTTCAGCAGAGTGCCGTCGGGATTGCCGGCGCCGGGGTGCACCACCAGTCCGGCGGGCTTGTTCAGCACGATCAGGTCGGCGTCCTCGAACACCACGTCGAGACCGATCGGCTGCGGCGCGGCGCGCACCGCCGGTTCGTCGTGCCGCGTCCATTCGACCTGTTCGCCGCCGTGCACCAGCACGCGCGGCGCGACCTCCCGTCCATCCAGCCGGATCGCGCCGCGGCGCACCGCACCGGCCAGGTACGCGCGCGAATGGCCCGGGAACAACGCGGGCAGGATCTGGTCGAAGCGTTTCCCGGCCGCCTCGGGCGGGACTTCAGCCTGCACGATTTGCCCGGTCACGGACATGCCCGTTCAGTCCGGCGGCCCGGCTGGAAACGGCCGGTTTCCGCTATGATGCCCGTCTGCCATCGCCTGCGACCCTTCTGATGCGCGCTCAATGTCACCGCCTCCTGCTGAAATGCCTGCTGTTCACGCCGCTGCTGCTGGCGCTGGGCGCCTGTTCGCTGTTCCACCGCGGGCAGACCCGCAACACGCTGGACACGATGCCCGTCGACCAGTTGTACCAGAAGGCGCACCAGTACCTGATGGACGGCAATTACGGCGCCGCCGAGACGGCGTACCAGAAGCTGATCGCGCGCTTCCCGTACGGCGATTACAACGAGCAGTCGCAGATCGAGCTGGCCTACGCGCAATACAAGGAAGACAAGCCGGACGATGCGTACTCGACGATCAACCGCTTCATCAAGACCTATCCGGCGCAGAAGCATATCGCCTACGCCTACTACCTGCGCGGCCTGATCAACTTCGACCGTTCCGGCACCGCGCTGCAGCGGCTGGTGGGCCAGAGCCCGTCGGAACAGGACCAGGGCTACGCGCTGCAATCGTTCGACGACTTCAACAGCCTGGTCCGGCGCTTCCCCGACACGCGCTACGCGGCCGACGCACGCCAGCGCATGATCTACCTGCGCAACCAGCTGGCGCAGTCGGAACTGAACGTCGCCGAGTTCTATCTGCGCCATCAGGCCTACGTGGCGTCCGCCGACCGCGCCAAGTACATCATCGAGCACTACCAGCGCGCGCCGCAGGTTGCCGATGCGCTGGCGGTGCTGGCCAAGAGCTACCGCCTGCTGGGCCAGCAGCAGCTCGCCGACCAGGCCACCGAGGTGCTGAAGCTCAACTATCCGAACCACCCGTACCTGCGCGATCCCAATCGCTGGCCCGGGTTCCACTCCTGGCCGTACCGGCTGATTCCGCTGACCAGCACGCACTGACCCCGACGCGTACACGCGCAGCCGCGCCAAGGAAACTCCGATTCATCGGAGTTTCCGCAAGGTCATGGATGAGGCAACGAAGCAGAGCTTTTCTTCGCGCCGTTGCATGACGCCGCGGCGCGCAGCCGAACGGCAGAGCAAGCGCCGCATGTTTGAGCACGGGAATGTGCAAGTTCGGCGCGGCTGCCGTCCGGCGGGCACCGAGGGCAGTTCCGCCGACACGATGTCGGCGATACCGGCATGCCCGGCGCAGTGGTTTTGGCCACTCTTGCCGCAACAAAAGTGGCTCGCTCGCGAAGCGAGCGAAAGCCTTTTCAAGAGTCAACGCCATGCGTCGGTGATGGGATAGCGCCGCTCGCGGCCGAACGCGCAGGTCGAGACGCGCGGACCCGGCGCGGACTGCCGGCGCTTGAATTCGGCGGCGTACACCATCTGCATCACGCGCTGCACGGTGTCGGCATCGAAACCGGCGGCGACGATTTCCTCGCGCGACTGCGCGCCTTCGATGCAGCGCTCGAGAATGGCGTCGAGCACGTCGTAGGGCGGCAGCGAATCCTGGTCGGTCTGGTTGGCGCGCAATTCCGCCGACGGCGCCCTTCCCATGACCGCGCCCGGGATGACCTCGCCAATGCTTTCCCCGAGTCCCGGGGCCCGGGAAACTCGCCGCTTCAGCGGCTCGCCCTTCGGGCCATCGGCTACGCCGATATTCGCTCCGGCATCCTGCCGCCGCAGTCCGAGTCCCGCCTCATTGCGCCACCTCGCCAGCCGGTACACCAGCGTCTTGTAGCAATCCTTGAGCGGCGCGTAGGCCCCGCACATGTCGCCGTACAGCGTGGCGTAGCCGACCGCCATCTCGCTCTTGTTGCCGGTGGAAAGCAGCAGCGCGCCGGTCTGGTTGGACAGCGCCATCAGCAGCACGCCGCGCGCGCGCGATTGCAGGTTCTGCGCGGTGATGTCGGCAAGCGTGTCGCCTCCCGGCACGGATGCCAGCGTGCGCGCCAGCGCCTCGAACGCGGGTTCGATCGGGAGATCCAGATAGCGCACACCCAGCGTCTGCGCCTGCGCGCGCGCCTCGCGCAACGACAGTTCCGAGGTGTAGCGCGAGGGCAGCATCACCGCGGTGACGTGCTGCGGACCCAGCGCATCCACCGCGATCGCCAGCGTCAATGCGGAATCGATGCCGCCGGACAGGCCCAGCAGCACGTCGGAAAACCCGTTCTTGTGCACGTAGTCGCGCACGCCCCGCACCAGACCCGCATACACCACGGCTTCCTCGCGCGTGTCGCCGCAACCGGGCCAGCTAAGGGCCTGCAGCGTGCGGGTTTCCGTGTCGAATTCGGCGAACAGCAGCGCCTCGACGAACGACGGCGCGCGCGCGGTGACCCGGCCGTCGGCGCCGACCAGCAGCGAGGCGCCGTCGAACAGCAGGTCGTCCTGGCCGCCGATCGTGTTGACGTAGGCGATCGGGACGCGATTGTCACGCGCGCGTTCGCCCAGCAGGCGCTCGCGCGTGGCCTGCTGGCGGATGTCGTAGGGCGAGGCGTTGATCACCAGCAGCAGCTCGGCGCCGGCCGCGGCCGCGTGCGCGGCCGGTTCGGCTTCCCAGATGTCCTCGCAGACCAGCAGGCCGATGCGCACGCCCTCGCACTCGAACACGCAGGTATCCGAGCCGCGCCGGAAATAACGCTTCTCGTCGAACACCGTGTAGTTCGGCAGCGCCTGCTTGCGGTAGGTCAGCGCGATGCCGCCGTCACGCAGCACGCTGGCCGCGTTGTAGACCTCTCCCTGCGAATCGGGATGTCCGGCCACCGCGGCGATCCCCCCGATGCCGCGCGCGAGCGATGCCAGCTGGTCCGTGCACGCTGCGAGAAATCCCGGCCGCAGCAGCAGGTCCTCGGCCGGATAACCGCACAGCGACTGTTCGGGAAACGCGACCAGCGCCGCGCCGCCGTCCCGCGCCTGCGAGGCCAGCTCGCGCATCCGCCGCGCGTTGCCGGCAACATCACCTACCGGAAAGTCGAATTGCGCCAGCGCGAAACGCAACGTGCTCATTCGATGCTCCTGGAGGAGCGAGCGCGCTCGCGACCTGCCGTGCAGAAAAATCGCCGCCTGCGCGCAGGCTCCTACACCATCTTTTTCGCCAGCGTGCTGCCGAGGTCGGCCGGCGATTTCACGGTGGTGACGCCGGCCTTTTCCAGCGCCTCGAACTTGGCCGCGGCGGTGCCCTTGCCGCCGGAGATGATCGCGCCGGCGTGGCC
>JAJPHQ010000072.1 GCA_021325195.1 Gammaproteobacteria bacterium
CTCGACCTGATCCAGGAGGGCAACATCGGCCTGATGAAGGCGGTGGACAAGTTCGAATACCGCCGCGGCTACAAGTTCTCGACGTACGCGACGTGGTGGATCCGCCAGGCCATCACCCGCTCGATCGCCGACCAGGCGCGCACCATCCGGATTCCGGTGCACATGATCGAGACCATCAACAAGTTGAACCGCATCTCGCGCCAGATGCTGCAGCTCTACGGCCGCGAACCGACGCCGGAAGAGCTGGCGGTCGCGATGGAGATGCCCGAGGACAAGATCCGCAAGGTGCTGAAGATCGCCAAGGAACCGATCTCGATGGAAACCCCGATCGGCGACGACGAGGATTCGCACCTCGGCGACTTCATCGAGGACACCAACGTCGGTTCGCCGGTGGATTCGGCCACCGACACCGGCCTGATGGAAACCGTGCGCGGCGTGCTGGCCGGGCTCACTCCCCGCGAGGCCAAGGTGCTGCGGATGCGCTTCGGCATCGACATGAACACCGACCACACGCTGGAGGAGGTCGGCAAGCAGTTCGACGTGACGCGCGAGCGCATCCGCCAGATCGAGGCCAAGGCGCTGCGCAAGCTGCGACACCCGTCGCGCAGCGAACAATTGCGCTCGTTCCTCGACTTCGAGTAAGCGCCGGGACTCGGGACTCGGGGAAGCCTAACAACTCGTCGTCATTCCGGGGCCATCGCCGACTTTATCGGCGATGGAACCCGGAATCCATTTTGATTTCGATCTCATAAAAAATAAAAATGGATTCCGGCTTTCCTCGCTCCTCAAAGCGCGGCCGTCCATGGCCGCTCTCCGCGTCGCCGGAATGACGGCCATTATTTCAATGAGGCTCGTCACCCATGAACCGCATCGCCGTTTTCGTTGACGCGGGTTATTTCTACGCTTCCGCCAGCGATCTGCTGTTCGGCGCGCCGCTGCGGCGCGGCGAACTGCGCCTCGCCAACGCCGAATTCACCGAATACCTGAAACAGCAGGCCGAGGCGATCGCCGGCTGTCAGCTGCTGCGGATCTACTGGTACGACGGCACCAATTCCGGGCCCAGCGCCGCGCACCTGGCGATGGCCTACCTCGACAACGTCAAGCTGCGGCTGGGTTTCGTCAACCAGTCGGGCGAACAGAAGGGCGTGGACGGCCTGATCTTTTCCGACCTCACCAACCTTGCGCGCAATCGCGCGATCTCCGACGCGCTGCTGATCGCCGGCGACGAGGACCTGCGCGTGGGCGTGCAGCAGGCGCAGGAACACGGCATCCGGGTGCACCTGCTGGGCGTCGAGCCCAAGGATCCTTCCGGCAACGAGTCGGCGGCGCTGCAGCGCGAGGCCGATACGCGCCGGCAACTGGATGCCGCGACGCTCGGGCAATTCCTGTTCCGGCGCGAATTCGTTGGCGCCTCGACGGAACCCGGCGCGGATACCGACCGCAACCTCGCGCGCATGCAGGAACTGGCCGGCGAATACGCGGCAACGCTCGGCGCCGCGCAGCGGGACATGATCCTGCAGTTGCCCGAACGCACCCCGCTGCCTCACGAACTGGACCGCGAACTGCTGCTGCGCGCCAGCGAACTGCTGGGCCGCAAGCTCGAGGAAACCGAAAAGCGCGTGTTGCGCGGCGCGCTGCGTTCGGCCATCACCGCTTCACCCTGAGGAAACTCTGATCAGTCAGAACTTCCCCGAGCCGACCGGGCAAAGGCCTGCCGAACATCGCCGCACGAGATCGCCGCGCATGCCGAACCGGTCGAGGCACGGACGGCGATCAGCGCCCGCCGGCCGCCCATCGACAGGCCCGTCCCGGGTTTGACGACAGGGCGCAAGGCCATGGGGGGCAGGCCAACCGTTTCAGTGTTCGCTGACCCTCAGATTTTTCATCAGCAGGTCCAGCTTCGCCTTCATGAAATCCTGCGGATGGTTGCCCTCGATGCCGTAGAACGCGGTGTACAGCACTGAAGGCGGCTTGCCGCCCGACGAAGCGGGCGCAACGACCGCATCGATCTTCATCACGTCATCCTCGTAGCGCGCCACGCCGTCGTACGGATGTTGCCGCTGCGACAGCTTCCGCCAGCGGCTGGTCATGTCGTCGTCCAGCCCCGCGGGCGGTTCCGCAAAGCGCTGGACGTTGACGCCGTTGTGGTCGTCGGACGCCTTGTCCTTCCATACCTCCACGTCCGCCACGTCCCAGGCCGGCTTGCCGTGGTCCAGCAGGAACCGGAAACCCAGCCACAGCAGGCTGTCCGGGGTGATCGCCTGCACTTCGGGCGTGAACGAGAACACCACCCGCTGCGAGCTGTATCCGAAACGCCGGCCGTAGTCGTAGTCGATCCGGATATTCCCGAACGCCGCCGGCAGCCACGCGGATTGACCCAGGAAATCCTTCCACTGCGCCAGCGTGCCCTCGTAGGTCACGTGGATGAAGCTGCTGAGTTCGTCCAGGTCCAGCAGCGTGTCGTGACGGTGCGCCGCCGGCGCCAGCCGCATCAGCATCACGCAGCCGTCCGGCACCGGCAGCGCATAGGTCACCACCAGCGCGTTGGCGTAGGGCAGCGTCCAGATGCCGACCTGCCATTTGCGCTGCCACGCATCCACGTGCGTGGACTCGCTGACGGGTTTGCCCAGCGAGGTGATCTTGACCTTCTCGCTCGCGACCGAACGCTGGAACATGCCGGTCTTCGCCAGCAGGTCCATGCGCGTCCCGGCATCGCCGTAGAACGCGGCGGCGGGCACGTCGTCCGGTCGCCGGATGTGGATCAGGCCGTTGCGGCCGGCCCCGCCGAGATCGACGTAACCGTTGCCTTCCAGCGTGAAATGCCGCGAGCTCGTGCCCGCGCGGCCCCATTCGCCGTTGCTGCCACGCACGATCAGCGTGGGAAAGGCATCCATCCGCGTTTGCTGATACAGCAGACGCCGTGAACCGCCGCCGTTCGGGAACAGGTTGGCGGATTCCTTGGCCAGCAGCGCCTTCAGTTGCGCGTCGTTCCAGGCGTCGAAGCGCGTCTGGAAGTTCCGGTAGAAATCCGCCAGCGGCAGCGGCAACGCGAACCGGGCCTTGAAGATGCCGTTCTGCATGGTCTCGAACAGGTCGAGCTGGTAGGCGGAACGCGCGTCCATCACCGCCTCGCCGTCGGGCGCGTTCAGCACCTCGCGGATCGGCAGCGCGTAGTTCAGGTTCTCGTTGGGCGACTTCGCCAGTACCACACCGATCACCTTGCCGTCCTGGTCCAGCAGCGGGCCGCCGCTGTTGCCGGGCGAAGCCGCCGCGGAAAAGCGCATCCACTTCCACGCGCCTTCCTGCTGCTCGGGCGTGTCCGAGGTGTACAAGCCGTCGCGGATCACCACGCCGGTGCCCAGCGCGTTGCCCACCGCATACACCACGCTGTTCAAGGCCGGCTTGGTGTCGATGTCCAGCGCGGCATCGCCGGGCTGCTTGGCAAGCGTGAACACCACGAAATCCCGGCGCAGGTCGAACTTCTCGACCCTGTCGATCGGATACACGTTGCCCTTGCCGTCGCGCAGCGCCGGCGGTCCCCACAGGCTGTCCAGCCCCGCCATCAGCACGTGGCCGGCGGTGACGTACCTGCCGCGGCCGATCGCGAAGGCCGTGCCGATCGAGTAGTACTTGTCGGTGCGTTCCTGGTACGGCAGCAAATCCAGCGGCAACGGTTTTTCGTAGGTCAGCGGATCGTGGACCGGCTTGGCCTGCACCACCTCGAAGGTGGCCGCCTCGATCTTCGGCAAAACCGAGGGATCCAGCGTGGCCGCATGCGCCGCCGGCACAATCCCGGCAACAAGGCACAACGTGCAGCGCACGAACCAGACCCGGACGGCGCGATCCGCGAATGCTCCCATGGATGCCAACCCCCATTGCAGAAACCAAGGTCCCGCCCTCCGCGGGCGGGTGGCGCATGGTGACACGAACCCGTACCGGTTGCCTACGTGACGGGTTACCCTTGGGCATGGGCCTGAGCAGCGAACTGTTGCACGTTGATGCGCTGCTGCGCGCGCGCTGGGTGCGCTGCCGTCCGCACGGCCACGCCTGCGGTGCCGCCGAAGCCTCGACGGCGAACACGCTGGCGTTTCCGCTGCAAGGCGTGTTCGTCAAGCACCTCGACGACGGCCGCAAGGTGGTGGCGCACGCCGGGCAAGCGGTGTTCTTCAACAAGGACGAAAGCTACCGCGTCAGCCATCCACGCGGCGGCGACGACTGCTTCGTGCTGGAACCCGCCGAACCGCTGCTGCGTGAATTGCTGGCCGTGCACGATCCGCACGCGGCGGAACGCACCTCGTCGCCGTTTCGCGCCAGCCACGCGCCGTTGCCCGCGCCTGCGTTGTTGCGCCAGCGCCTGCTGTGGCGCAGCCTGCGCGAGGCACGCGCCACGCTGGAGATCGAGGAACGCGCGCTGGAACTCGTCGCCGCGGCGCTGGCGGCGATGCCCGTGCCGCCGCCGCGCAGCGTGCGCAGCCGGCCGGCCGCGCAACGGCGCCGGCGCGAACAGGTGCACGCGATCGCGGTGCTGCTGACCGCCGAACCCGTGCGACGCTGGACACTGGACGAACTCGCACGGCGCGTGCACGGCTCGCCCTTCCACCTGGCCCGCGCGTTCCGCGGCGAGCAGGGCTCGTCGATCCATCGATACCTGCTGCACCTGCGGCTGGCGCACGCGCTGGATGCCGTGCTCGACACAGACGCGGCACTGACGGCGATCGCGCTGGAGGCCGGCTTCGCCACGCCCAGTCACTTCACCGCGGCATTCCGCGCGCGTTACGGTGCCACGCCCTCTGCGCTGCGGCGCGATTTGCGCGCCGCCACCGCGCGCGAATTGCGCAGGATTTCGACAGCGGCGGGCGCCGTCCGCCGCTAAGGTTGCATCGAGGCGGGCCGGTTGCCCGCGACGAGCGTGTGGCGATCCCGATGTCTTCCCCGGTTACGGCTTTTCTCGACGCCCTGCGTGCCGACGGCCCCGACCCCGAGCACGCCGAGACACTCGCCCTGTACGGCCAATTCGTGGGTTCCTGGCGGGTCGAGAACACCGATCACCGCCCCGACGGCAGCACCCACGTCGCCATCGGCGAATGGCACTTCGGCTGGGTGCTACAGGGGCGCGTCATCCAGGATGTCTGGATCACGCCCGCGCGCGGCACCGATCCGGCCACGTTGCCGCCCGGTTACCGGCATCGCTATGGCACCACGCTCAGGATGTATCTGCCGGAACAACGCTGCTGGCGGATCCTGTGGACCGATCCGGTCACCGGCTCGTCGGTGAGCCAGATCGGACGCGGGGAGAACGGCGGCATCGTGCAACTCGGCACCACCGCCGACGGCGTGCCGATGCGCTGGAGTTTCCGCGACATCACCCGCGACAGCTTCCGCTGGGTCGGCGAAATCTCCGACGACGGCGGCAAGAGCTGGCGGCTGCAACTCGTGATGCGCGCGACGCGCATCGCCTGATTCGACCCATCGAGGAGGACACCATGTACGACCATCTGGGCCTGCACGTGAAAGACCTCGACGCGAGCGTGCGTTTCTACGAAGCCGCGTTGAAACCGCTCGGGCACGTTCTGTCTTCGCGCGGCGATACCCACGCCGGCCTGGGGCCGCGCGGCGCGCCGGCGCTGTGGCTGTACGCGGGCGGCAGGAAGACGTCGCATGCGCACGTCGCGTTCCGCGCCGCGTCGCGCGCCGTCGTGGAACGCTTCCACCGCGACGGCCTCAAGGCTGGCGGCGTCGATCACGGCAAGCCGGGCGTGCGCACGGACTATGCGCCAAATTACTACGCCGCGTTCCTGATCGACCCCGACGGAAACAACGTCGAGGCGGTGTGCATGGAGTAAACCCGCGATCCGCTTGACCCGCCGCAAGACCCTTCGCCCTCCGGTAGGGGGTCCAGTGGGCAATCCTGGCAGGACTGCTTGTCCGTCAGCGCCGCTTGTGGCAGCGCCGCGCTCAGCCCATGTCGTAGAAGAACTGCTCGCGGTCGATCTTGCCGTCGCGCACGTGATAGAGACAGATCTCGCGCATGCTCGTGCGGCCGCGGCCCTTCATGGTGGCGTCCAGCGTGGCCGCGACGGCGAACCAGTTCCCGGCGATCACCGGGTCGCTGACGGTGCTGCCGTGCACCGCTTCCAGCATGTCGTGGAACTTGCGGCCCTTCTCGAAGATGGCATCCAGTCCCTTGGCATCGCCCAGGGCGCCGGCCGGTGCGCCCGGCATTTCGATGCTCACGGCGTCCTGCGCGTACAGCTCCCGCTGCGCCTGCTCGTACTCGCCCTTGCGGCACAGTTCGACCAGGCGCCTGGCAATCTGTTCGGTGTTCATGGCTGACTCCTTCGACGACGTAACAACGTCAAGTTGGTGGCGAAATGGGTGGCGAAATGAATGGTTCACTCGACCCGGCGCAGCTCTTGCGTCCAGTTGGTTTCCCAGGTCTTGCCGCCATCCGCCGAATAAGCTTGCTCCCAGCGCGCCGACGTCGGGGTGATGTGCGACCAGATGAAACGCACCTTGATCGGTTTGCCGCGCAGCGTGTCATCGGCGTAGAAAGTGCCGACACCATTCACGAACCGGCCTTTGACGGGCGGATCGAGCGGACCGTGAGGGTTGCGGCCGTCTATCCACCAGATGGCCCAGAGCCCGGTCTTGGGATCATAAGCCCGCGGCGCAACGCCGCGATAGATGCCTTCGGGCGTGTCGAACTCCGTGTCATCGACGTTCGCTTGACCGTTCATCAACTTGATGTTGCGGATGGTGCCGTCGAATTCTTCCCAGTCGTGGCTGCCCACGAGGCGATCCTTCAACCTGCGGCTGTGCACGCGCCACGTACCGGTGAAGAAGTCGAAATCGTGCAATCCGGAAAGGTTGCGCACCTGTACCGGCTTAGGAGTGTCCTGAGAAGCATGAGCGGGAGGAAGGTTCGCCCACAGTGCCCCTGCCAGCAGGCCAGTTGCGATGGCGTAGCGGAAATGGTGCATGGAAGAAGCCTCGCGGTTGCCGACGCAGTGCCGCGCCGGGCTTTCATTATGGGGCAGGCTGCTGACAGCATGGTGTCAGCAGCGAACCGCCATGCGCTCAGCGGCCGGACAATTCGCTGGGCGTGATCGCGAACTCGCGGCGCAGGTCGCGGCGCAGCACCGCGATCGCCGTGCTGCGGCCGATGCGTTCGGCATCCAGCAACCGGTGCAACGCGTCGATGCCGTCCACCGCGTGGCCGTCGAAGGCGACCACGATGTCGCCCGCTTCCAGACCCGCACGCGCTGCAGGGCCATCCGGCACGAGTTCCATCAGTCGCACCGCGGTTTCGATGGTCAGATCGAAATGGCGCACGTAGCGGCGCGGCAGGCGCAGGTTCTGCGCGCCCACGCCCAGCGAGGCGCGACGCACCCGGCCGTGACGCATCAGTTGCGGCACCACTTGCTGCGCGATGTCGATCGACACCGCGAAACAGATGCCCTGCGCGGCGGCGATGATCGCGGTGTTGACGCCGATCACGCGTCCCCCGGCATCCAGCAGCGGACCGCCGGAGTTGCCGGGATTGAGCGCGGCGTCGGTCTGGATCACGTCCTCGATCAGGCGCCCGCTCACCGCGCGCAGGCTGCGGCCCAGCGCGCTCACCACGCCTGCGGTGACCGTGGATTCGAAGCCGAACGGATTGCCGATCGCCACCACCAATTGACCCACGCGGATCGCACGCGCCGATCCCAACTGCAGCGCCGGCAACGGCTGCGACGCGGGCACGCGCAGCAGCGCGAGATCGGTGTGCGGGTCTTCACCCAGAAGGTCGGCCGCGAGCGTCTGCCCGGCCGTGGTCATCACCTCGATCCGCCGCGCACCCTGCACCACGTGCGCGTTGCTCAGGATCAAACCGTCCGGCGTGAACAGGAAACCGGAACCGCCGCCGCCCGGCAGGCGGCGTCCACGCCCGTCGCGGCGATCGGGCACCGCGATCGCCACCACCGCGGGACCGGCGCGTTCGGCGACGCCGGTGACCGTGCGCGAATACGCATCGAGCGCGGCCGTGTCGTCCCGTTCGGCGCTGCCCGTTGCTGCGGATGCGGGCGTGACCGGCGTTCCGGCCGAGGGATCGCCGACATGGCGCGGTTCGTTGTCGAGCATGGGCGCGATATGGGGACGGTCGTGTGCGCAACAAGTGCGGCGACACGGCTCCCGGGTGAGGCTGGATTCTTTCCCGCGCGGTTCCCATACCCGCCGGAAAGGGAGTGATCGTCGAGCGATCGTCGCGCCATGCGCAACAACGTGATTAAATTGCCGCGAGGGCCTATAGCTCAATCGGTTAGAGCAGGGGACTCATCGAAAGGTGCCGCCGCGGCGAAAGCCGCGGACGGGATCGGGACGAATTCAGGGAAACCTCAGCGGTTCGGCCGGTGGCAACCCTGAGCCAAGCCGGCGGTACACCGCCGGAAGGTGCAGAGACTACCTGAGGGCTCGAGTGCCCTTGATGACAGGCCAGAGCGTCCCGCGCCCACCCAGCGAAAGCTGCGGGCGAAGAGATAGTCCGCGCCGGGCAGAAATTCCCGGGTCACGCGAATCCCTTGGTTCCAGGTTCGAGTCCTGGTGGGCCCATTCAATCAAGCAAGCTGGCGAGAAGGTGTGCGGGCGACCATAGTTTGGCCGTTTTGGCCAAACCATCGTCCTCGGGGAGCACGGCTCGACCGCGTCATCGAGCTTCCGCGGCGCATGGCTCGAGCAGGCGCAGGCTCACGCGCGGGAATATTTGCGCAGCACCTCTTCCAGCGGGATCGCACGGATTTCGCCGCGGCCCCGCCCGGCGAGGCGATCCTCTGCTTCTTCTCGCGGACTCCTCGTCGCGCGTGCAGAGGTTTGGGGCACCGGGAGGCGTTACTCATCCCACCGAACCCATGGGTGCGAATCCTGTCCCAATTCTGTCCCGGAAGAATTGGCGCGCTCGGCGGGATTCGAACCCACGACCCCTGCCTTCGGAGGGCAGTACTCTATCCATCTGAGCTACGAGCGCGCAACGAACATTGTCGCATGGTGCCGTTGATTGCGCGACCCGTGCGGCACCTCCGCACGGGCGGCCGGGGATGGCTGCGCTCGATGCACCCGCGCGGGACGCGGCCTGCGCCGGCAGGGATCGGCCCGGCATGCACCGCTTGCCTCAGCCGCCGGTCGCGAAGCCCGGATAGAGCGTCATGCCGCCGTCGATGTAGATCGATGCACCGTAGAGATAGTCGGCTTGGTCGGAGGCGAGCCAGGCGACCACGCGGGCGACATCGGCGGGCACGCCCACCCGGCCACAGGGGATCAGTTTTTCCAGCGCGGCCTCGGCCTCGGGCGTGGCCCACGCCTTGTGGTTGATCGGGGTCTTGATCGCGCCGGGGCAGATGGAATTGACACGGATCTTCTGCGGCGCCAGTTCCTGCGCAATGCTCTCCATCAACTGCATCATGCCGCCCTTGGTGGTCGCGTAGTTGCAGTGCCCGGCCCAGGGGATTTCCTGGTGCACCGAACTGGTGAAGATGATCTTGCCGAGCGCGCACGACACGTCGCGCATGCCGCGCCGCAGGAATTCGCGCGCGGCCTCGCGCGCGACCAGGAACCCGCCGGTGAGGTTGACGCCGATCACCTGGTTCCACTGGTCCAGCGTCATGTCCACCAGTTTTGCGTCACGCTGGATGCCGGCGTTGGAACACACGATGTCGAGCGTCCCGAATTGCCTGACCGCTTCGGCGAACATCGCCTGCACCTGGTCTTCCCTGCTGACGTCGGCCCGGATCGCGATGGCCTTGCCGCCGGCCTTGTTGATGTCGTCGCAGATCGTCTGCGCGGCATCCGGCTGCACCACATAGTTGACGACCACGTTGGCGCCGGCCGCTGCGAGTTCACGCGCGATGCCTTCGCCGATGCCGGAGTTGGCGCCGGTGACCAGTGCGTTCTGTCCGGTGAGGAGTCTGTGGGTGGGGGGCGGTTGGGCGTTCATGGCTGCTCCTTGGCTTGCGATGCAAAATCGGATTCGTCATTCCTGGGCTGCCCGCGTTGTTTTGTGGGCAGAACCCGGAATGACGAAGGCAAGAACTGTGCGGCGCATGGATGGATCTCGAACGCCCACCTCACCGGACGACGGACGTTGATTGTCCCAGCCAGCCGCCGCCGAACCCCGCGCGCTGCAAACCCAGTTTGACGGGCGCGCACTCGCGCATCTGGTCCCAGATCATCCGGGTGCGGTAGTTCTCGATCATCAGCACGATCGGTCCCTGGTTCAGCGCGAAGTGCCAGGGTGACACCCAGCCGATCCGCCCGCTGCCGCCATACCGGAAGCGGTGCGCGCCGGTGCAGTTCGCTTCCGGCCACGACAGGTTGAACGAGGCATGGAAGCCGTAGCCGGCCGGGCTGTGTCCGATCAATCGTTCGAGATGCCGGATCTCGTCCAGCACGATCTCGGGCGCGAACGGCGACGACGCGATCGCGGCCCACGGCGAGATGGTGCCGTCGTCGGGGCCGAACGGCGCGCCGCGCGCGACGTAGCCGTAGAAGCGGCGCTTGCGGCCGCGGTATCGCTGCGTCGCGTCGCCGGGGCCGTCGCTGGCGGTGAAGCCCCAGCAGTTTTTCTCGTAACCCTCGAACCGGTGCGGATTGCGGATCGCGTATTCGCGGTGGATGTGCGTGGCGATCCGGCTGTTCTCGAAGTAATCGGTCTTCTTCGCGGCCATGAAAGCATCCTGGATGCCGCGCAGGTCCAGCCAGATGTGCGAGTACTGGTGGATGAACAGCGGGCCCGCGTACAGCACCGGCCAGCCGTACAGGCGCCGCCATTTGAAGGTGGAGGTCCAGGCGTGGTAGGCGGCCGGCGTCACCGGAAATTCCGGCGCGGCCAGCGCCAGCACGTACAGGACCATCGCCTCGTTGTAGCCGAACCAGCGGTTGGCGAGAAACCCCGATTCCGGCTTCCAGCCCAGCACGATCGCGTCCTGCCCGTTCTGCGCCCAGCGCCAGTCCGTGCGCGCGTAGATCGACTGCACGCGCTCGCGCACCTCGCGTTCGTGCGGCGAGTCGCCCTGGAAATACTGCGCCGCGTGCAGCATGCCGGCCAGCAGCAGCGCGGTGTCGATGGTGGACAGCTCGCAGTTCCACGCGCGCGTGCCGGTGCCGGGCTTCAGGAAGTGGTAGAAGAAACCCTTGTAGCCGACGCCGTCCTTCGCGCCCGACTGGTCGGCTTCGTCGAAGAAACGCAGCGCCGCCAGCGTGTGCGCCAGCGCCTCGCGGCGGAGCATGAAGCCGCGTTCGATCGCGACCGGCCAGCAGGACAGCGCGAAGCCGACCGCGGCGATGCTGACCGGCTGGCCGGGCTGGGTCGAATCCAGCACCAGCCCGTTTTCCGGATTGACGTGCCGCTCGAAGAACCGGAACGCCTTGCGCTGCAGGTCGTCCAGGAGCGCGTCGTCGTCGGACGACAGGGTCACCGTCTGCGTCAATGCGCGCATGGCCGCACCGCTCAGGCGAGCTCCACCCGCGCCGCGGCGATCGCGTGCGGCGGCAGGTCGAGCCGGATGTCGAAACCGCCATCGAACGGCTGGATCGCCAGCGGTTCGGCGCGGAGTTGCGAAACCTCGTGCAGTCCGGCCACCTGCCTTTCATCGAGATAATCGGGCGAGCCCATGGCCGTCCACGCCTGCCGGGTGTTGCAGTGCCCGTCGTCCACGCGCTGCACGCTCGCGCCTTTCGCCTTGCGCCGGCTGCTCACGTGCCAGGTCACCGCCTCCCGTGCGATCCCGTGACGCGGAAAGGCATGATTGGTCAGCAGCAGATCGACGTGGTTCGCGTCCCTGCGCACGGCCCAGGCATCCACGGTCGGGTGGTCGCCGGCGACGGCGAGGCGTTCGCTGCCCAGCCCGTTCAACAACTGCATCGCGCGATACGCCGGCTTGGCGATGCCGTGGATGGTCTGCAGGCCGAAGCCGCCGTGGAACGGCAGCGAGGAAAAATAGTTCTCGTTGAAGATGTCCGAGAACGTCCACCAGCTGTAACCCTTCACCATGTCGGCCACGTCCAGCATGTTCTTGAACAGGAATGCGGCGGCGTAGGGCTCGTCGTGGAACGGGAAGAACGGGTTCGACGAGCTGCTCCACTCCGTGTAATAGACGGGCCTGCCCTTCGCCTCGCCGGTCACGCGGCGCACGCGCTCGATCAGCACGTTGCGCGGCGCCTCGGACAACTGCGTCTCGGTATCGTCGCCGGGCTTGCCCAGCGCGTCGGTGGGATAGTGGTGGGTGCTGACGAAATCCGCGGGCACCTTGCTGGCCTCGCAGAATTGCAGGAAGTCCGGAATCCATTCGTCGTTGGCGGTGGCCGGTCCGCCCACCCGCAGCAGCGAATCGACGTCCTTGATCGCGTTGGCCGTGTACTGGTACAGCTTGAAGTAATCGGCCTGCTTGCCCTTCCAGAACGCCTCCAGGTTGGGTTCGTTCCACACCTCGAAGAACCACCTGCGCACCTCGACCACGCCGTAGCGTTGCACCCAGTGCGACACCAGCCGCCTGATCAGGTCGGCCCATTTCGCGTAATCGCGCGGGGGCGTCACGTTGGCGCGGTAGAAGAACACGATGTCGCCGCCCGACGACAGCGCGCTGGGCATGAACGACAGTTCCACGAACGGCCGCATGCCGATGTCGAGCAGGAAGTCGAAGATCTGGTCGGCGTTGAAGAACGAGAACACGTCCTTGTCGCACTCGATCACGTAGGTGCCCATCTCGTCGTCGAGGATGCCGTGGAAGCGCACGTGGCGCACGCCCAGCTCGCGGCGTGCCCTGGCCATCTGCTGCTGCCAGTCGGCGCGCAGCGCCAGCGCGGCGTGGCCGCTGCCGACCGTATGGTTCCACACCGGTGCAAGCGGCACACCGGCGGTGTCGAGATCCACGTTGAACTGCGCCATGCGCAAAACTCCCGGACATTCCTGAGATCCGCAAGGCTGGGCGATGACGCGTGACGGCGCCGTCAACACGGGCTTCAGGGCGAGCCCTCGCTGGCCGCCAGATCGCGCGCGGCGCCGCGTTCGCGCGGCATCGCGGCGAAGGCGCCCACCTGCACCAGCACCTCGTGCTCGCCGCCGTCGTCGACGAGTTCGATCGCGTGACCGGGCTGCGGCACGCCGTCCAGACCGACCCGCGTCACGCCCGCGCCCGGCGCGTGACGGAGGAATTCGATCCGGTAGCGCGTGCGGCCGTGGTACCAGGTCACGCGCCAGCGCGTCCAGTCGTCGGGCACGCAGGGCGCGAAGCCGAGCCGTGAACCTTCGCGGCGCAGGCCCAGCAGCGATTCGGTCATGAGCCGGTACATCCATCCCGCGGAACCGGTGTACCAGGTCCAGCCACCGCGCCCGGCATGGCCTTGCGCCGCGTACACGTCGGCCGCGATCACGTAGGGCTCGACGCGGTAGCGTTGCAGTGCATCGGCATCGCGCGCGTGCGTAAGCGGATTCAGCATCCGCGTGATCCGCCACGCGTCGTCCACGCGTCCCAGTTTCGCCAGCGCGATCGCCACCCACACCGCGGCGTGCGTGTACTGCCCGCCGTTCTCGCGCACGCCCGGCACGTAGCCCTTGACGTAGCCGGGGTCGAGCGGCGTCTTGTCGAACGGCGGCGCGAACAGCCTGACGATGCCGGCGTCGGCGTCGACCAGATGTTCCAGTACCGCGTCCAGCGCGCGTTCGGCGCGTTCGCGGCTGCCCGCATCGGCCAGCACCGCCCAGCTCTGCGGCAGAGAATCGATCCGGCATTCGTCGCTGCGCGCGGAACCGACCGGCACGCCGTCGTCGTTCCACGCGCGCAGGTACCAGCCGCCGTCCCAGGCGTGGCGTTCGATCATCGCCCCCAGCGCCTTCGCCGATTCGCACAGGTGCGCCGCATCGGCCTCGTGCCCGCGCGCGCGCGCCAGCGGCGCGAAGCGCGTGAGCACGTCGTGCAGGAACATGCCCAGCCACACGCTCTCGCCCCGGCCGGCGAGGCCCAACCGGTTCATGCCGTCGTTCCAGTCGCCGCCGCCGATCAAGGGCAGGCCGTGCGCGCCGAAGCGCAGGGCGTGGCGGATCGCGCGCAGGCAGTGCTGATACAGGTCGGCCGATTCAGCCGCAACCTGCGCGCCCTCGTAGGCGGATTCCTCGTCGCTGGCGAGCGGGCGGCCTTCGATGAACGGCATCACTTCGTCGAGCACGGCGGCATCGCCGGTGACGCGCACGTATTCGGCCGTGCACCACGGCAGCCACAGCAGATCGTCGCTGATGCGCGTGCGCACGCCCTTGCCCGAGGGCGGGTGCCACCAGTGCTGCACGTCGCCCTCGCGGAACTGGCGGCCGGCACAGCGCAGCAGTTGCGCGCGGGCCAGTTCGGGACGGAGGTGCAGCAGCGCCATGGCGTCCTGCAACTGGTCGCGGAAGCCCCAGGCCCCGCCGGACTGGTAGTAGCCGCTGCGCGCGAACATCCGCGCGGCGAGCACCTGGTACGGCAGCCAGCCGTTGACCAGCGTGTCGAAGGCGGGATCGGGCGTGGTCACCTTGAGGTGTTCGAGCTGCAGCCGCCAGTGCGTGCGCACCCGTTCCAGTTCCGCATGCGCGGCTTCCGGGTCGCGCAGCTCCAGCACGATCGCGCGCGCCTGCTCGTCGCTGGCGGCCGCGCCCAGCAGCATCACCACCTCGATCGTTTCGCCGGGCGCCAGTTCGAAGCGGGCGCGCTGCACCGAACAGGGATCGAGTCCCATGCCGACCGCGGGGTCCAGTTCCCCCAGCCGCATCCCCAGCGGAGCGGCGCGGCTGCGGTTGCGGCCCAGGAAGGCGCGGCGGTCGGCGCACACCGTCACCTGCCCCGCGTCCAGCGCGTGGAAGGCCACCCGTTGCGCGAAGGTGTCGTGAAAGGCGTTGCTCGCGAACAGCGCGCCGCTTTCCGGATCCACGCGGGTGCGCACGTGCGGGGCGCTGCGCTCGCGCCGCTCGCCGAGCACCCATTCGACGTAGGCGGTCACGGAAAGGCTGCGCGCGCGTTCGCCCCGGTTCGTGATCGCGAGCAGCGACAGCTTCACCGGCGCCTCGCGCGCGACGCACACGGTCAGTTCGCTGACGAGGTCGGCGTGCGCGTGCTCGAAGCGGCTGTAGCCGAAGCCGTGCGCGACCCGGTGCGGATCGCCGCTGGGCGTGGGCATCGGCGTGACCGACCAGTATTCGCCGGTTTCCTCGTCGCGCAGCCACAGCGCCTCGCCGGAAGGGTCGGCGAGCGGATCGTTGAACCACGGCGTCAGCCGGAATTCGTGCGCATTCTCGGCGAAGGTGTAGGCGCCGCCCGCCTCGCTGATCACGCTGCCGAACGAGGGATTGGCCAGCACGTTGCACCACGGCGCGGGCGCCGGCCGGCCCTCGCGCAGCCACATCACGTATTCGTGGCCGTCCCTGTGGAAGCCGCCCAGACCGTTGGCCATCCGCAGCCCGGACGGCGGTTCCAGCGCGTAGCTGCCCGGCTGCGGCTTGCGGGAAGGCGCCAGACGCGCGGGCGGTTCTTCCGGTTCCGCGGGCTGCAACCGCTCGACCTGGTCGCGCAGCCGGCCCTCGTCGCCCGAGAACACGCAGCGCGCGATCGCCAGCATCAGCGCGCGGTCGGGGGTGGGCAGGTGCTCGATCCGCCACGCGAACATCCGGCCCGACCCCTGGCCGCCGCGCGCCTCGGCGCTGGATTCGATCAGGTAAAGAATGTGTTCCTGCAGTTCCTGCCGGTAGCCGGACAGCTCCTCGTTCCAGATCAGGAGATCGACGCCGAGGCCGCGGGTGTGCCAGTAGCCGTGCGCCTGGATCAGTTGCCGGACCAGTTCGAGCTGCGAGGAATTGGCGATCCGCACCAGCACGATCGGCAGATCCCCCGACACGCCGTGTTTCCACAGCGCCGACTGCGTGGGCAGTTCGCCCAGCGCGCGGGCATGCGGCGCGGCGGGGCCGTACAGCACCATCGACGCGATCCGTTCGTACAACTGCGCGTCGCCCGCGCTCATGTTCAACTGCTGCAGGACCACCTGGTCGCGCGTCCAGGCGAGCTGGAACACGCGCTGGTGCAGGAACAGCGCGCGGTACTTCACCGCCATCGCCAGCGCGGCATTGCGGTCCGCTGCCACGCCGGTCAGGAAATCGATGCTGACGGTGTGGCCGGGCGCGATCTGCACCCGGCGGCGCAGCGAGACGATCGGGTCGAGCACCGCGCCGGTGCTGCCGGACAGTTCCGTGTCCCCCTCCAGCGCCGCGGGACGCGCGGGTCCGCGCAGGCGTCCCAGGAATTTGGCGCGGTCGGTCTCGAAACCCGCGGCGATCACGCTGCCGCCGCGCACGGTCACCAGGTGCAGCAGCCACGGCCTCGCTTCATCGGGACTGCGCGGACGGCGCGACACCAGCAGCGCGTCGCCTTCGGGCAGCGCCTCGGTTTCGAGAAACAGCTTGCTGAAGGCGGGGTGCGCGGCGTCGGCGTCGCGCGGCGCCAGCACGATCTCGGCGTAGCTGGTGACCTCGAGCGTGCGCGCCCTGCCGGAACGGTTGGTCAGGCGCACGCGCCTGAGTTCGATGTCGTCCTCGGCCGAGACCGCGACCAGCATCTCGCTGGCGATCCCGAAATCGCTGCGGTGGAATTCCGCGCGCGCCTGCGAGAACGTCGCGCTGCAGCCGGCGCCGCCCAGCGGCTGGTGGGTGGCCGACCAGGTCCGGCCGGAATCCACGTCGCGCACATACACGAACAGGCCCTGGTCGTCGCACACCGCATCGCCGCTCCAGCGCGTCAGCGCGAGGTGGCGCCACACGCTGCAGCCCGCGCCGGTCTGGGTCAGCAGCACGTGGTAGTTGCCGTTGGACAGCAGGTGCACCTGCGGCAGCGGCGTGTCCATCCGGGTGATTTCGCGTGCCTGCACCTGCGCACCCGCCCGGACGTGGCGCGGCTGTTCGACGTCCAGCGCCGCGGGATGGCGCGGCCGCACTTCCGGAATCTTCTCGCGCAGCAGCAGTTCGTGGGCGCGGAACATCGGCTCGCGCATGAAGCGCCGCTGCATCGGCTGTCCGTTCAGCAGCGAGGACAGCGCGAGCAGGCTCATGCCGTGGTGGTGCGCCATCCAGCAGCGCACCATCGCGAAGTCGCGGCCTTCGCTGACCCGGCCGGCGGTGAAGTCGAGCGCCTCGTAGAAACCGTAGCGGGTCAGCGCGCCCAGTGCGGCAAGGGTTTCCAGGTTGTCGCAGGCCGCGCCCGGCTCCACCATCAGCGCCAGCGCCGAGGCATAGGGGGCGACCACGAAATCCTCGCCCAGCCCGCGTTTCAGGCCCAGACCCGGCACGCCGAACGCGCGGTACTGGTAGACCAGGTTGGCATCGGTGGCGTTGTACGCCGATTCGGACACGCCCCACGGCGCCTGCTGCTGCGCGCCGTACTGGATCTGGCGCAGCACCGCGGCCCGGCAGGTTTCGTGGAGCAGGGTGTTCTTGTAGTCGGGCATCAGCAGCAGCGGCATCAGGTATTCGAACATCGAGCCGCTCCAGGACACCAGGGTGGGGCGGCTCGCCGCGATGGTCATCAGCCGGCGCAGTTCGAACCAGTGCGAGGGTTCCACCTGGCCCTGCGCGATCACGACGAAACTGGTCAGCCGCGCCTCGGAAGCCAGCAGGTCGTAGCAGGCGACGTCGCGCTGCGCGCGTTCGACGCTGTAGCCGATCGTGAACTGCTGGCGCTCGCGGTCCCACAGGAACCTGAAGTCCATCGCCGCCAGTTCGCGGCAGCGCGCGGCCAGCGCCAGCGCATCGTCGTGCCGGCGCTGCAGCGTCGCGACCAGTTCGCGCAGCGCGGCGCACAGGTCGGGCGCGGGCGTCTCGCCGGCATCCGGGGTTTCCAGCCGGGCGATGATTTCCGTGGCCAGCAAGGCCGCACGGGTGCGCGACGGATTGTTCTCCAGTTCGGCCAGCAGCGCGCGCGCGATCTCATCGTCGCTGCCGCAATCGCCCAGGCCCAGCCACGGTGCCAGTTCGCCCAGTTCCTCGCAATCGGCGGCGCATTGCCGCACCAGGCACGCGGTCCATTCGGCGAATTCGCCGGTCACGCCGGATTCCGCCACCAGCTGCTGCAGCTTGCCGGCCTCGGTCGCGATCCGGGCCAGCACGCCGTACAGCACCGGCAGCGCATCGGCGTTTTCGATCGCGTCGGCGATCAGGGCGTCGATCTCTTCCAGCGTCGCGGTCAGCGCGAGAGCCGTGTGCGGCGCGCCGGGCCGGACCTCCGGCAGACAGTCGGTCAGCACCTGCACGGTGTCGCGCAGGCCCGCTCCGTAGCCGTGCGGCACCAGCGCCTCGGCGTCGCCGCGTTCCAGCGCCGCGGCCAGCACCAGCAGGCAACCCATCAGGTTGCCCGAATCCACGCTCGACACGTACATCGGCGGCAGCGCTTGCAGCGTCTGCGTGTCGTACCAGTTGTAGAAGTGCCCGCGGTAACGGGCCAGCCGGTCCATGGTGTCCAGCGTCGCGCGCGTGCGCGCCAGCATCTCGCCGGCGGTGAGGTAGCCGAAATCGCAGGCGGTCAGGTTGGCCAGCAGCGCCATCCCGATGTTGGTCGGCGAGGTGCGGTGCGCGACCTGCTCGACCGGGAACGACTGGCAGTTGTCGGGTGGCAGCCAGTTCTCCTGCGCGTTCACGAAGGTCTCGAACCAGTGCCAGGTGCGCCGCGCCACGCCGTGCAGGAACGCGGTCTGCGCCTCGTCCAGCGGCGGCGGTCCCGGTTCCGGCGCGCGGCTCAGCCGCCACGCCAGCCACGGCGCGGCGAACCACAGCGCCAGCAGCGGCGCGGCGGCCGGAAGGGCGTGCGGCGCGTAACGGTCGAGCGCGAGCGCGACCCCCAGCGCGACGGCCGGCGCCACCCACATCAGCCGCACGTAGCCGCCGAGGCGGACCGCGGCGCTGCGCTGGGCGTCGCTCATCGACGTCCATTCCAGCAGGTGCTTGCGGGTGAACAGCAGGCGTCCCGCGCTGCGGCCGATCGCGTCGAGGTTGAGGTAGGCCTCGAACGGCAGCACCGCGATCGCGAACAGGTCGCGCAGCAGTTCGTCGCGGATGCCGCGCAGGGTGTTGCGCCAGCGGCGCGGCTGCGCATGGTGCCAGAGGTTGCGTCCCACCTGCACCAGCGCGATCAGCAGCGGCGGTCCCAGCAGGAACATCACGATCACCAGCGTCCAGTACGCCGGCAGGCCGGTCAGCGCCCAGCCGCGCAGCAGCAGCACCAGCATCGCCAGCGGCACCAGTCCGCGCCGCAGGTTGTCCAGGATCTTCCAGCGGTGGTGCGCCTTCAACGTGTTGCGCAGGCCGCGGCGGCGCGGACCCGGCACGATCGGGAACAGCCATTGCACGATCTGCCAGTCGCCGCGGGTCCAGCGGTGGCGGCGGCGCGCCTCCACGCTGTAGCGGTCGGGCTGCTGCTCGATCAGCTCGACGTCGCTGACCAGTCCGGTGCGCGCATAGGAGCCTTCCAGCAGGTCGTGCGACAGGATCAGGTCGTTCGGAAAGCGCGTGCCGACCGAGCGCGTGAACGCGTCGATGTCGTAGATGCCCTTGCCGACGAACGAGGCTTCGCCGAACAGGTCCTGATAGACGTCCGACACGGCGCGGGTGTACGGATCGAGTCCGGTGGCATTGCTGTACAGGCGCGCGAAGCGGCTGGGGCGTTCGGCCGCGTGCGTCACCGACACCCGCGGCTGCAGGATCCCGTAGCCGGCGATCACCCGCCGCGAACCCTTGTGGAACCACGGCCGGTTCAGTGGATGCGCCATGGTCTCGATCAGCCGGCGCGCGGCCTGCGGCGGCAAGTGCGTGTCGGCGTCCAGCGTGATCACGTAGCGCGCCGACTGCAGCGCGTCGAGATCGCCCACGATCACGCTGAAGCCGCGCTCGGGCCGGCCGCCGCGCAGCACCCGGTTCAGTTCGCCCAGCTTGCCGCGCTTGCGCTCGAAGCCCATCCACACCGACTGGCGCGGATTCCATTCGCGCGGACGATGGAACAGGTAGAAGCGCGTCGATCCCGGCAGCGGATATTTCGCGTTGAGCCGGTCGATGCCGGCGATCGCGGCTTCCAGCAGCGCCTCGTCGGTGGGCATGTCGCGCTCGGGCGCGTCCGGAAAATCGGTGAGCAGGGCGTAGCGCAGGTTGGGATCGCGGTTGCCGAGGTAGCGGATCTCCAGCGCGTCGAGCTGTTCGGCCAGATCCTGTGCGCTGCCCAGCAGCCACGGCACCACCACCAGCGTGCGGCAGTCGTCGGGAATGCCGCCCGAGAAGGACATCCGCGGCAGCAGTTGCGGGGGCACCAGCAGGCCCAGCAGCCAGTTGACCAGCGCCACCGCCGGCTGGCTGGCGGCCACGAACACCGCGATCACCAGCACGATGTCCGTCGCCAGCGGCATCCGGTACCAGGGGCCCGTGGCCACCAGTGCCGTGATCGCCAGCGTGAACACGAAGATGCCGCCCAGGTAAGTCAGCGACGGCCAGCGCCGCAGCCGTGCGGCGAGCCGGTGTTCGGCCGGCGCGCTGGCGCCCAGTCCGCGCGCGAAGGCGTCGAGGCCGGCTCCGATCAGCACGTGGCCGACGTGCTGCACGCGCGGATCGCCGTTGGCATCGACCGCGCCGCGCGCGGCCTCGATCGCGCGACGCGCCACCTCGGTTTCGCGCAGGCCGCTGCGCCGCGCCAGCGATTCCACCGCGTGGCGGTAACGGCCGCGGGTGGTGAAATCCATCCGCAGGTAGGCGCCGGCGGGGTCTTCCGCGAGGATGCGGTCCACCACGCTGACGCGCTCGATCAGTTCCGACCAGTTGTGTTCCGCGATCCGGCGCAGGCTGTTGATGCGGTTGGCGATCGACACCTGGTCGGTGGCCTGCGCGCGGCTCTCGCCCTCGATCACGCGCGCCACGTTGGTGCCGCGCTGTTCCAGTTGCTGTTCGGCGAAGGTGAGCGCCAGCTTCAGCGACGGATGCTTGCCTTCCAGCAGGCGATAGAACTCGGCCGCGAACGCCGGCGTGATGCCGGTGGCCTGGCGCGCCATGTCGGCCACGCACACCAGCATGTCGTTGGGATTGCGGCTGGCGGTGTCGATCAGGTACTCGGCCCAGCGCGCGGCGCGCGCGTATTCCTCCAGCCGTTCGGCGATGGTGCGCGCGATGGCGGCGATGCCCTCGATCAGCGCGATCCGGACCAGCGCGGGCATCGACCACAGCTCGGTCAGGTCCAGCGGGGCGCGCGTCTGGTATTCGTCGAGGTAGCGCGCCAGCACGTCCGGCTCGACGTTGCCGTCAACCTGCGCGATGCAGGCGCGCACCACCCGCAGCATCCGCGGCGTCACCGCGCCGCGGCCGGAGTCCGTGCGCGGCAGGCGCTGCCACAGGTGCGGCGGCATCGCGTCGCGCACCTCGCGGATCTGGTTGCGCACCAGGTAGAAATTGTCGATCAGCCACTCGGCGGCGGGTTCCACCCGGCGCTTGTCCGCGGTGGCCGCGCGCGCCACCTGGTAGGCGCGCTGCAGCGTGCGCTCGTGCGCGGCCAGCGCGCGGTCCAGATCGAACACGGACTGTTTGGACAGCGGCTCGTGCCGGCGCGCCAGCGTGGCGGCCGGGACCGCGGCGGACGGTTCGGTGCCCTGCGGATGGCGCGGCGGCAGCCGTGCCTGGGCCTCGGAATCCGCGGGACGGCGGCGGCCGTTCCGCGCCGTGCGCAGCCGGCGTATCCATGTGCGGGGGCGGCGTGGCCGTTCCAACGGTTTCCCTTGTCTGCGGTCCGTGAAAATCCCCGCGATGTTAGCGACAGGCGTGTTGCCTGTGCGTTCAGGCCGGCCGCGCGTTCAGCCGCGCAACGCGGCATGGATTTGTCCGGAGTTTCCTCAGGTCAGCGCGGGCGGCGCGTTCCGTCCCGTGCTGGCCCATGGCAGCAGTCGCGCGTATTCCTTGCGCACGACGTCGTAGCACTCGCAGCACAGGCGCTCCAGCTTGGGACGGTCGAGCACCTCGATGTGGCCGCGGCTGTAGCGGATCACGCCGGAGACCTGCAGCCTGCCTGCCGCCTCCGTGACGCCTTCGCGGCGCACCCCGAGCATGTTGGCGATCAGTTCCTGCGTCATGATGACCTGGTTGGCGGGCAGGCGGTCCAGGCTCATCAGCAGCCAGCGGCACAGTTGCTGATCCACCGTGTGGTGCCGGTTGCACACCGCGGTCTGCGCCATTTGCGTCAGCAGCGCCTGCACGAAACGCATCAGCACCTGCGACATCACCAGTCCGCGGTCGAATTCCTTGCGCAGCAGGCTGCTCTTGATGCGCAACGCCGAACCGGCACCCTGCACCACCGCGCGGTTGGGCATGGTGCCCCCGCCCATCAGCACCGTGACCCCGACCAGGCCTTCGTGGCCGATCACCGCCACCTCGGCCGAGGCGCCGTTCTGCATCACGTACACCAGCGAAATGATGCAGTCGAGGGGGAAATAGACGTACTGGTGCGGCTGGCTGGCCTCGTGCACCACGTCGCCGAGTTTCATCTCCACCGCCTCCAGATCCGGGCGCAGGCGATCCAGCTCGTCCGCCGGCAGCGCCGCCAGCAGGTCGTTGCTCTTGTGATCGAGTGCGGGGCTCATCGGTGGTTCTGCCTCCGGCCGGGGCCGGGGAAACATTGATCGGTGCGTGTCGCCCGGGCACGCCGGCGTGTCGAACACCGATGGCGCCGGACGGACATTATGCGCTGCGGCGGATGCGGCAGGCAGCGGGCTCGCGGCAGGCTTTCACGGCCGGGCGTTTCCTCGATCGGCACCGGCAGGCGCGTGGAATGCGCGCCTCCGGAACGCGCTGGCTGCCTCGCATGGACCGGTTCAACCCGCCAGCTGGTTGGACTGCGCCTCCTGTATCAGGCGTTCGATCCGCATCAGGCAGCGTTCCAGTTGCAGCAGGTGGCGGCGAAGACGCTGCCGCAGCGCGGGCAACCGGTCCGCCGCCTGCTCGAAGTGCCGCACCACCCGGCCCTCCTCGCGCTCCAGCCGGAACAGATACCCGAGTTCGATATCGGCGTCGGCGGGAGCGAAGTGTCGCGCCCAGCGTGCGCGCAGGCGGCCCAGCAGCGTGCCCGTCCGCGGCGGCGGCGCTCCCTCCATGCGCATGCGCTGCATCAGGTCCTCCGCGATGGCCTGATGGGTGCGCCCGGTTTCCTCGAGCAGATATCTGAGGTACGACAACGGCAGCCTGCGGCTCATCGCCGTGAAACAGGCGCGGGTGTCGTCGAGCTCGACGATCAGTTGCCTCAGGATTCCGGGATCGCCCAGGCTCATGACCGTGGCCTCGATGGTGGCGGTGTCCATGCCTTCGCCGCGGCTTCGCCGTCGTCCAGATAGATGTCCATCAGCCGGCGCAGGTAGCGATCGAACCGGTCTCGGCGCCCGGCACGGGAAGGACGGCGCCGCGTCGCGCTCGCCAGATCGCGCCGGATGTCCGCGATCAGGGCGGCGTCCTTGCGCGCCATCGACTCGTGGTGAGTGCGCAGGGCCGGGTGCCGGGCCAGCAGCGCCGCGGCCGTGTGGTAACGCTGTTCGTCCTCGACCGCCGCCAGCAGGTCGAGTACGGAGCCGTCCTCCGCATCCCGGTGTGGCCGTTCGAGGCCGAACGCGCGGTTGGGTTCTGCATGCATGCGCGGTACTTCCCGTGGAGAACCCGGCGGACCGTCCGTGGCACACCGGGGATATCTAAGGAAGCTCTGGACAAATCCATCCGGGATTTGCCGGAGCACGCCGGATTCGGTACACGACCGAATCCGGTTTCGCCAACCAAGCACGCGCAACCCATGCATGCTTGATCCGCCGCGGGCAACAAAAAAGCCACGCCCAGGTCACGCCGGCGGGATGTTTTCCGATTCCCGGACAGGGACAACGTGCTCCGTGCGCGGCAAGACGAACATGTGAATCGGGGCAGCCGGTCCGTCGGTCGCGTTGTTTTTCGGCCGGACGAACATGCACGACAGCGCCTCCGGTTTTCCGTGCGGTAGCGAACAAAGCGTTCCCGGGGCAACCGCCGCGCTTCATCGACGATCCCGGGCGGTCGCCGCGCCACCAGCGCGGTTCGTCCGGGTGTTCAGGTTTCGATCTGCCGCAGGACCAGCCGATGGCCGTCGGGATCGCGCAGCAGCGCGAGGCCGCTGCCATCGATCCGGCCGCCGGTGATCACGGCATCGGGGAAGCCGGCGTCGGTGACTGCATCCAGCAGCACGTCGAGTGCGCCGACCTGCCAGATCAGGCGGTCGGCGGCGATCGCAGTGACGGGATGGGCGGTGATGGCGCGACCGCGGGGCGGGTGGTAACACAGGAGTTCCAGGTGCGGCGTTGCCGCAACCTGCGGCCGCAATGCAATCACACCGACTTCGACATCGGCGAGATCATCCAGGTGCTGTTGGGCGATGCCGCGGTTCAAGCCGCGCGAGGACACGCTGAAGCCGAGCAGTTCGTAGAACGGCACGCTGCGCGCGGTCTCGGCGACGCTGATCGCGCTGTGGTCGATGCCCAGCGTGGAGCCGTCCTTGTGCGCGGATTGCCAGCGCGGATCGCCTGTGCCGGGCGGAAATGAGATCAGTTCCAGCGGATGGCCATCCGGATCGCGGAACTTGAACGCGGTGACCGATCCCGCCGATGGCGGCAGCAACTGCGGACCGCCCCGCGTGATCGGCACGGCGTCCCCTTGCATCACGCGCTCGTACGCGGCCTCCATGCCGGACACCACGATCGCGCAGTGCTGGAACCAAAGATCGCACGATGAACTGTCGGCGGGATACGGGGCGGCATCACGAAATTCGGTCAATTCGACTTGCTGCGCGCCGAGCGACAGCAAGGCGCAGCGTGACGGTGGTTCGCACGCACCCGGCAAACGCGTCCACGCGGGCGGCACGGTGTTCGCCTCGTCAACGTGGAATCCGAGCGCATCGCGATAGAACGCGACTGCGCGACCGAGATCGGCGGTGTTGCGGCCGATCCGCAACAACGATTGCACGCCATGCGTCATGGCCGCTGCGCCCCGCGCCGGTTGACCCAGATCGCGTACAGCGTTTGCGAGGCGCACAGGAACAGCCGGCTGTAGTGGCGGTCGCCGAAGCAGAGGTTGGACACGGTGCACGGCACCTTGATCTTTCCGAGCAAGTCGCCGTCCGGCGCGATGCAGTGCACGCCGTCGCCCGCGCTGGACCACACGTTGCCGTCCTCGTCGCAGCTGATGCCGTCGGCGGCGCCGGGCGTGACCTTGTGGAACACGCGTCCATCGCGCAGCGATTTGCCGTCGACCGCAACATCGAACACGCGGATGCATTGCGTGGGTTTCTCGGCGAACTGCAAGCCGGTCTCGCTGACATACAAGCGCTTTTCGTCGGGCGAAAAACACAGACCATTGGGCCCCGCGAAATCATCGGCCACCACGTCGAGCGATCCGTCGCGCGGATCGAAGCGGTACAGGTTCGCGGGCAGTTCCGATTCGCGGCGGCCGCCCTCGTAATCGGTCTGGATGCCGTAAGGTGGATCGGAAAACCAGATCGTGCCGTCGGATTTCACGACCACGTCGTTGGGTGAGTTGAGCCGCTTGCCCCGGTAACGATCGACCAGCGTGGTCACGCTGCCGTCGAGTTCGGTGCGCACGATGCTACGTCCGCCGTGCAGGCAGCCGATCAGCCGGCCCTCGCGGTCGCGGGTGTGGCCGTTGGCGAATCGCGAGGGTGCGCGAAACACTGACACACCGCCCGTTGCGGTCCAGCGCATCACGCGGTCGTTGGGAATGTCGCTGAACAGCAGACACTGCAAATCGGCGAACCACACCGGCCCTTCCAGCCAGCGGAAGCCGTCGGCCAGTTTTTCCAGCGGCGCATTGGGCAGCACCATGTCGCGAAAGCGTGGATCGAGGATCTCGAAATCCGGCATCGTCACGACTCCTTCGTGCCGGGCATCTGCACCAGCATCAGCACCGCCGGTTCGTTGCCCACGGTGCCGGAACGGTGCCCCTTGCGTCCATGCGTATCGGCGATGCAGCCCTGATCGCCGCCGAACGACACCTCGCCCGCACCCATTTCCACGCGATGGCCGTCCATCGTCTCGACGAACCAGCGGCCCGACAGCGGCACGATCCATTGCGGCGCGGGGTTCTCGTGCCAGTCGCCGATCCATCCGGCCGGCAATACCGAGAACAGCGCGCGCGAGGGTCGCGATTCCAGCACCGCGTTCCACTGCGGCGCGGCGCCACCCATGCTTTGCCGTTCGAAGTCGCTCAACGTGCGGCGTTCCTGGTGACTGACGCCGTTCGGATCGACGTAAACGCGCCAGTATTCGAGGCGCGGTTTGCCGGCTTCAGTGGTCATGGGAACCGGGCGTGATCCAGCCCGCTACGGCCGATGGCGGCGCGGTGCCGGCGGGGGTGTACACCGCCGTCGACGACAGCGGCCGCCGCGCGACCACGCCGGCGGGTGCGAGCGCCGTGGCGAAGGTCACCAGAAGCAAACCGCCGACCAGCCCGAAGTTCTTCAGGAAATCCCAGAAGTGCGCGCGGCCATCGCCGTCGCGCGACCAGAAGCCGCGGAATTTCCAGAACGGGTGATACAGGACCGCGGTGACGACGCAGAACACCGCCAGCACGAATGCGGCGATGCGGTCGTGCCAGCCCAGCACGATGCAGAACGGCGCGACGGCTTCCACCACGATCGACAGCGCCAGCAGCGCCGGGCCTGTCGCGTGCGGCAGGAACGAGGAATCGGCCTGCTTCAACGCGTCGTTCCAATGCGCGATCTTGTCCAGCGCGCTGAACGGGAACAGCACCACCAGACACACGCGGATCACGATGGGGATCAAATAAAGATTCAGCCACATGACGTGCTCCTCACTTCAAGCGCTCCGCGATCCGGTCCGCCACGCGCAATGCATTCGCGATGATGGTCAGGGTCGGGTTCACCGCGCCGATCGAGGGAAAGAAACTCGCGTCGACGACGTATAAATTGTCGAGTTCGTGCGCCTTGCAGTCGAGGTCCAGCACGGAAGTCTCCGGATCGGTGCCGAAGCGCGCGGTGCCGGCCTGGTGCGCGGTGCCACCGATCGGGATGTCCTTGCCCAGGTACAGCTTGCGCCCGAGCAGGTGCGGGTGCGCGCCGATCGGTTCCAGCAGCGCTTCGAGTTTCCGGCGCAGACGCGTGTGCGCTTGCATGTTGTTGTCGGTCTGCTCGACCACCACGCGACCGCCGTCGTAGCGGATCCGGTTTTCCGGACGCGGCAGGTCTTCGCTGGACAGCCAGAAGTCGAGCGAATGGCGGGCGAGATATTCAAAGGGTTTCTCAGGCAGCCATTCCAGCCACGTAGGCAGCGTTTCGCCACGGATCGTGTCGGGGTGCGATTTGCCGCACATCTGGATCAGCCCGAGCGGATAGTCCCACTCGTCGTCGCCGAAGTAGAAATCGCTCACCGCCACGGTTTTCTGGAACACCGTGTCGTTGGGTTGGCGGGTGATCGCCATCAGCACCGACTGGTTGTGGCGGATGTAGTTGCGGCCGACCTGGTCCGAGCCGTTGGCGAGTCCGCGCGGATGTCTGTCGTTGGCCGAACGCAGCAGCAGCAATGCGGACGACAAGGCACCGCAGGCGACCACCACGATGTCGGCGGCATACGTTTCCTTCGTGCCATCGCGTTCCACCTGCACGGCGTTCACCACGCGTCCCGAGGCATCGGTGTCGAGCCGCGTGACGTATGCGCCGGTCAGCAGCGTCACGTTGGGGTGCGCCGCCAGCATCGGGTCGATGCAGATCACCTCGGCGTCGGCCTTGCCGTGGGTGGGGCAGGGATAGCCGTCGAACGCGCCGCAGCGGATGCACGGGCTCGAGCGGGCGACCGCGCCACCGGTTTCGTCCAGCAGGATGCCGAGCGGCAAGTGGAACGGATGCAGGCCGTGGAGCGCGAAGGTGTCGGAGAGTTCCTGCATCCGCGATTCGTGCGCCACCGGTGGATACGCGTATGGCGCGCTGCGCGGCGGTTCGGTCGGATCCTCGCCGGCCGCGCCGTGCACGTGGAAGAGTTTTTCGGCCTCGGTGTAGTACGGCTCGAACACGTCGTACTTCAGCGGCCACTCGGGCGAGACGCCGTCGGCGTGCTGCAGGGTTTCGAAATCGCGTTCGCGCAGGCGGAACAGAGCGGCGCCGTACAGCTTGGAGTTGCCGCCCACGAAATAGTGCAGGCCCGGATGGAACGCCTTGCCGGTCTTGTCGTACCAGGTTTCGTCGGCCTGATAGAGGTTGTCGACGAACACCTTTTTCGGATCCCAGTTGTCGGGCGAGCGTTTCAGCCAACCACCGCGTTCGAGAATCAGGATCTTCCTGCCGCTCGCCGCCAGCCGCTGCGCCAGCGTGGCCCCGCCGGGGCCGGAACCGATCACGATGATGTCGTAGCGGAAGTCGCTCATTCCTTCGATGACCCGTGTGCGCGACGGTGTTGGGGCGCGCGCTGTCCCGCTGTGTTACACGCACCGCCGTGAATTCGAGGTAAAGCGGAACGCATGCGCAGCAGCGCCGCCGATTTTGTCCCGCGCCGTGGCCTCGCTATACTTCGCCGCTGTTTTGGCGTCCGCGGGGGCCCGGGGATGCAGGCTGACGTTTCGACTGGAGGCTGTTCGTGAGCACTCACCTCACCCCATCCGATCGCACCTTCATGAAACATTTCGCGATCATGATCGCGGGCCTCGCGGCGACAGCCGTGGTTCTGGCCATCATCGGCGGCGTCGTCTATTCCTTCGAGCCCAGCCCGCAGAGCGAAGCCAAGACCATCGAGGCGAGCGAACGGATCACGCCGGTGGGCGCGGTGTACGCGGGTGCCACCGGACGCGCGGCGATGCAGGCGGCCGCGGCTGCCGCGGCCAAGGCCGCGGCTTCACAGGTCGCCTACGGCGGCACCACCGACGGCAAGGTGATCTTCGACCAGCTCTGCACCACCTGCCACACCACCGGCGCCGCCGGCGCGCCGAAGATCACCGACAAGGCCGCGTGGGCGCCGCGCATCGCCGAAGGCATCGCCACGCTGATCAAGCACGCCGAGGACGGCTACACCGGCCCGGACGGCAACCACATGCCGGCCCGCGGCGGCAATCCCGCGCTGACCGACGCGCAGATCGAAGCCACCGTCAAGTGGATGGTCTCGCAGGTGAAATGACGCGCGTTTGCGCGATGCATTGAAGTGCATCGCGCGCGCGTCATTTCGGCCGGTCAGGGATGACCGGCGACGGAGGCTTCATGGATGAATTTCCGCGGAGATTTCCACGCGCGTTTGCGCGATGCATTGACTGCGCAGGCAGGAGCCGGAGCGGACGCCGCAGGCGGCCCGCAGGGCGCCTGCCAGGGATGGCACGAGCAGGTGCATCGCGCGCTTCATGTCGGCCGGTCCCGAGCGAAGAGGACGGATCGGCACGCCTCAGGCGAGCAGGTTCGCGCGCAAGTCGCGGGCTCGCGCGACCAGCTCCGGAAAAAACGCATCGAAGTGCCGTTGCAGCGGCACGGCGCGCTCGCGCAGCACGGGCAGCGCGGCGCCCACGGGCGAGGGATGCGACAGGCGCGCGGCGATGCCCAGCAGGACCCGTCCGATCATGGCGTCGTCGCCGTAGGCGGCGGGCAGCCCGTGCGTGTGCATGAAGGCCAGGAACTCGTGCAGCGCGCGCGGCAGCTCGGCCGTGCGCGCGTCCAGCAGATCCAGCCAGCGCCGCGAGAAATCCCGCAGCGGTTCGGCACTCCAGCGGGCGAAGTCGCGCGCCAGCAGGTGATCGAACCACACGTCCAGCAGGATGCCCGCATAGCGGCGCAGGGGCGGATCGAACAGCGCGCGCGCCGACACGACTTCGGGATGCGCGTCGGTGAAGATGTCGATCGCGCGATGAAAGCGCAGCCCGGCCTGCCGCGCCGCCGGCCATGCGGGGTCGGGATGGCCATGCGTGAAATCCCCCAGCGCGCTGCCCAGCGCGAACTCGACGCCGCCGGGATCGGCGATCAGGGCATGGGCGAGGTGATTCACGGCACGGCTTGTTTCTATTTCCGGACCGTGTTCGATCTTAAGCCCCCCGCGATCGAGGAGCGATCGAATTTCCGCAGCAGGAATGTCGATGGCGATTGCCGAAGCGCGATCTCAGCCCCGAAGGAACATTCACGCATCCGCCGTCAGCTCCACCACAGGCACGAAGCCGCCGAAGATCATCCGTTTGCCGTCGAAGGGCATCGGATTGTTTTCCGGGCTCAGGCGCGGGTCCTTCATGACTTTCGCCATGCCGGCATCGCGGGTGGCCTTGTCCGGCCATTCGATCCAGGAAAACACCACGGTCTCGTCGGCCCTGGCCTGCACGGCGCGCCGGAAGTCGGTGAGCTTGCCGTCGGGCACGTCGTCGCCCCAGCATTCGAGGACGCGGCTGGCCCCGAACTCGATGAACAGGGAATCGCCGCTGCGGGCGTGCTGGATGAATTTCTGCTTGTTGGCGGTGGGGACCGCGATCACGAAGCCGTCGACGTAGGACATGCTGATTCTCCCGTGGTGGCGAGGCGCCGGATCGCGCCCCCCATACCGGCGACGAACGGGATCGCCCGGGATCGACACGCCTGCGACGATTATAGACGGCCCGGTTCGGCGAAGCTTCCTTATATGATGAGGGGATGAGCGACTCCCTGCCGCCCGCACCCGCCGGTTTTCCGGATTCCCCTTCCCAGTTCGCGTTGCCCGGCCCGGCCGGCACGCTGGAGGTCGCGACCGCCGTGCCGGATCCGGGCGAGGCGCGCGAGGGCACCGGGGTGATCTGCCATCCGCATCCGCAGCAGGGCGGCAGCCTGCGCAACAAGGTGGTGACGATGCTGGAGCGCAGCCTGCGCGAATCCGGTCTCGCCACCGTACGGTTCAACTTCCGCGGCGTGGGCGCTTCGACCGGCGAGTTCGACCAGGGCGACGGCGAAAGCGGCGACCTCACCGCGGTCACGCAATGGGTGCGCAAGGTGCATCCGGGCGATGCGCTGTGGCTGGCCGGGTTCTCGTTCGGCAGTTACGTGGTGCTGCGCAATGCGCGCGCGCTGGCGGCCGACGCGCTGATCACCGTGGCGCCGCCGGTGGGCCGCTGGGAATTCGGCGAGGTGGCGATGCCGCAATGCCCGTGGCTGGTGGTGCAGGGCGAGGACGACGAAGTGGTCACGCCGCAGGCGGTGTTCGACTGGATCGAAACGCTGGATCCACGGCCGGTGCTGATCCGGATGCCCGACACCGGACACTTCTTCCACCGCCGGCTGATGGATCTGCGCGGCGCGGTGAAGAACGCGATCCGCGGCTGGCTGCCGCCGCCACGCCAGGGATGAACGGTTGGAGCAGGCCGTCGCATCCAGTCTCGCCGCGGTGACCGCCCGCTACACGCAGGGGGTCGCCGCGGGCCGCTGGCAGGACGATCCGGCGCAACGCGCGGTGCTGCGCGGATTCGACCGCCTGCACGCCGCGCTGACCGCGCCGCCCGCCTCGCGGCTGCAACGGCTGCGGGCGCGCTTCGCGAAACCGTCGCCGCCGCGCGGGCTGTACCTGTGGGGGGCGGTCGGACGCGGCAAGACCATGCTGATGGACCAGTTCGTGGCGGCGTTGCCGGACGGCGTGGCGCTGCGCGTGCACTTCCACCGCTTCATGCTGGACGTGCACGCGCATCTGCGTGAGTTGGGCGAGGCGCGTGATCCGCTGCAGACGGTCGCGACGCAGTACGCCGCACGCGCGAAGGTGCTGTGCCTCGACGAATTCATGGTGACCGACATCGGCGACGCGATGATCCTGGCCAATCTGCTGGAGGCGCTGTTCGCGCGCGGCGTGGTGCTGGTCGCGACCTCGAACGCGAAGCCCGCGGCGCTGTACCGCGACGGCCTGCAGCGCGAACGCTTTGTTCCGGCGATCGCGGCGATCGAGTCGCATTGCGAGGTGCTGGAACTGGTCGCGCCGCACGACTGGCGGCTGCGCGCGTTGACCCGCGCGCCGGTGTACCTGACACCCGACGACGCGCACGCGGAAGGCGCGCTGCGGCGGCTGTTCGACGGTCTGGCGCAGGGGCCGGTGCAGGAAGGCGGCGAGTTGCGGGTCAACGGCCGCGCGTTCGCGGTGCGCCGCGTCTGCGCGCAGGCGGCCTGGTTCGATTTCGCCGCGCTGTGCGAGGTGCCTTCCGGTTCGGCCGATTACTTCGAACTGGCGCGCGCGTATCCGGCGATCCTGATCTCGCGCCTGCCGCAATTCACGCCGTATAGCGACGATGCCGCGCAGCGCTTCGTGCACCTGATCGACGAGCTGTACGACCGCCGGGTCAAGCTGGCGGTGACCGCGCAGGTGCCGGTGGTCGAGTTGTACGACGGCCGCCGCCTGCGCGCCGAGTTCGCGCGCACCGAAAGCCGGCTGATCGAGATGCAGAGCCGCGAATATCTCGCAGAGCCGCACCGCTAGGCCGGTGCCTGCCGCCCGGCTCCCTCGCCGTGGTCTGGTCATGCGGCCGCCGCGAGTCGTCGTCCGGGGCTTGCCATATGATTGCGTTTTGTGTTAACTATTGACAAGATACGCAACCAACGGAGCCGTGCCATGAGCAGTCCGGGTTTCCCCCGTCCATCCTTCATTCCGTCCGTGATCTACAGGGACAACCGTGCCGCGCTGAAGTGGCTGCAGCAGGCATTCGGCTTCGAGCCGAACGAAGTGCTGACCGACAGCGACGGCAACATCGTGCACGCGGAGATGAACTTCGGTGACGGGGTCGTGATGATCGGCAACGAGTGGGCCGAGTGGACGCGCAGTCCGCTGTCCGTGGACGGCAAGAACACCCAGCGCATCCACGTGCGCATCGACCGCGGCATCGACGAACACTGCGCCCGCGCCCGGGCGGCCGGCGCCAAGATCGTGATGGAGCCTGCCGACCAGTTCTACGGCGACCGCACCTACACGGCCGTGGACCTGGAGGGCCACCACTGGACGTTCGCCCAGCCGGTCAGGCAGGTGTCGCCGGAGGAAATGGAAGCAGCAAGCGAGTTCAGGTTCCGGAAATTCGAGTGAGCAAGGCGAAACTCGACCGCACGCTGGCCGCGCTGGCCGCGCCGTGCCGCCGGCAGGTCATCGACCTGCTGCGCGAGCGTCCGCGCCGGGCCGGCGAACTCGCCGACGCGACGCGGACGTCGTTTCCCGCGATGAGCCGGCACCTGCGCGCATTGCGCAGGAGCGGCCTGGTCGACGAGGAGCGCGACGAGTTCGACTCGCGGGTGCGGGTGTACCGGCTGCGGCCGGAGCCGATGGCCGAGCTGAAGGCGTGGCTGGAACACACCGAAAACGCGTGGGCGGGCCAGCTCCGCGCATTCAAGGCGCACCTGCGGAAGACGAAGCGATGACGTCGAAGGTTTTCCTCGCGATCCGCGTCCCGGCCGATCCCGCGCGCGCCTTCGAGGCGTTCACGGGCGAAATCGCCGCGTGGTGGCGGCCGGACGGCCTGTTCCGGATCACGCCGCGCGGCGACGGCCGGCTCGCGTTCGAACCCGGTGCCGGTGGCCGGCTTTACACGACGTTCGACGATGGCGACGAGTTCGAGATCGGCCGCATTTCGGTGTGGGAGCCCGGCAGCCGCCTCGTGTTCACGTTCCGGATGGCCAGCTTCGCGCCCGAGCAGTCGACCGAGGTCGAAGTGCGCTTCGAGCCGGTGGGCGACGAAACCCGGGTCTCGATCGAGCACCGCGCCTGGGACACGATTCCGCGGAAACACGCCGCGCGCCATGGCTTTCCGGAACACGCGACCCTCGCGCGTGCCGCAGACTGGTGGCGCGCTTCGCTCGGCGCCTTCCGCGAGATGCTCGCCGCGTAACCACGCGTTCCGGGTTCGGCATGGCTCGGATGCAGCCCTGAACGATCGGGGCTGCGCGCCGTGCCATCCGGGAACATCCGCAAACCCGCTCCGGCTTGCGCATCGCGCCCTCCGGGCCGCACGCCCACGACCCCGCGCATGCCCCGATGTCGAAATCGTGCGATGCCATTCGTCATTGCAGCAAATCGGGTGACGACTGTCATGTTGAAAAGCACGACTTCCGACTCTATCCCTCGCCGGCCGCCCCGGTATGCAATGCGAACCGTCCGCATCGAGATCCGCGCGTGAAAACGCACCATCCAGGATCAAAACACTCCGTGGTCGAACAGGCGATGCGGGTGCGGCGGGTGACGCCGGAACAGGTCCGGTTTCCGGCAGCGGCCCTCGCGGCCGCTCCGGAACCGGGATTTCCTGATCGGCGCCGTCATCGCCCGGAAAAAATGTTGCATTGCGTGATGCCCGGAAATACAATACCAGCCGGTTCAATTTTGAGCCTTCCCCTGTCGATCCCTCTTCCCGCTCCAGATCCGCTCGTCCAGTCCGAATGACAAATCCCTTTACCTCGATCCGGCCGGCGGCCGCGCGGGCGCTGGTCTTCGCCGCGGTGTTCGCGCTCGCAGGCTGCGCGGTCGGCCCAAATTTCCGGCGTCCGGATGCGCCCGCGGTGGACCGTTACACCTCAGCGCCGTTGCCCGGGACGACGGTGTCGGCCGACACCGCAGGCGGTGACGCGCAGCGTTTCCTCGAAGGCCGCAACGTGCCCGAACGCTGGTGGAGCACGTTCCACAACGCCGAGCTCGAGCGGCGCGTGCAGGCCGCGTTCGCGCACAGCCCGACGATCGCCTCGGCGCAGGCTGCGCTCAGGCAGGCCGAGGAGAACGCCAAGGCTGCCGGCGGCGCGCTGTTCCCGTCCGCCGACCTCAACGCGGGCGTCACGCGCCAGAAGCAGTCGCAGACGCAGGCCGGCGCGCAGGGCAACACCGGGCCGTTCAATGTTTACAACGCCGGTGTCAGCGTTGGCTACGTGTTCGACATCTTCGGCGGCGTGCGCCGCGGCATCGAGGCGCAGCGGGCGCAGGCCGACTTCCAGCGCGCGCAGCTCGACGCGACCTATCTCGCGCTGGCCGCCAACGTGGTCACCGCATCGTTGCAGGAAGCCTCGCTGCGCGAACAGGTCAAGGCCACCGAGCAGATCGCCGCCTCGCTCAGGCAGGAACTCGACATCGCCGAGAAGCAGCAGGCGATCGGGGCGAAGTCGCTGTCCGACACGCTGGCGGTGCGTTCGCAACTGGCCGCGACCGAGGCCACGCTGCCGCCGCTGCGCAAGCAGCTGGCCGCGACGCAGAACCAGCTCGCGACCTATCTGGGCGTCACGCCCGCGCAATTGCAGTTGCAGCCGGTGACACTGGAGCAGGTGACACTGCCCGCCGACATTCCGGTCAGCCTGCCGTCGGCGCTGGTCGCGCAGCGTCCGGACATCCGGGCCGCCTCCGCGCTGCTGCACGCGGCCACCGCGCAGGTGGGTGTCGCGACCGCCAACATGCTGCCGCAGATCACGCTGTCGGCCAGCGCGGGTTCCGCCGCGCTCAAGGGCGGTGACCTGTTCTCCGCCGGTACCGGCGCGTGGTCTATCGGCCTGGGCCTGCTGCAGCCGCTGTTCCACGGCGGCGAACTGCTGCACAAGAAGCGCGCCGCGCGGGCCGGCATGGACGAGGCGCTGGCCGACTGGCAGCAGACGGTGCTGACCGCGTTCCAGAACGTGGCCGATTCGCTGCAGGCGCTGGAGTACGACGCGCAATTGCTGAAGTCGCAAAACACCGCCGAGCGCGATGCCGACAAGCTGCTGGAACTGACCCGCGCGCAGTACCGGGTGGGTGCCGTGAATTACCTGAACCTGTTGAACGCCGAGCAGCAGTACCAGCAGGCGCGCATCGCGCTGATCCAGGCGCGCACCGCGCGGCTGGCCGACACCGCCGCGCTCTATGCCGCGCTGGGCGGCGGCTGGAACGGCGCAGATTCAAAGGTTGCTACAACGGAGAAATAGCTTTTCGAAGAGTGTGGCCAGGGAGGGCCACTTCTGGGTTCACCAACAACCAATGATCACGCGATGCAAAGTCGTTCCAGGTCGCAGCGATCAGGGACGATCGCAGGACAAATGAAAGTGCGCACAGGGATGTGCGCTTTTGGAATTTCCGATTGCCGGTAACCAAAAAAACCAAAGCATTCCAGATTGCAGCGATCAGGGACGATCGCACAGGTAAACGCGATCAGGAACGATCGCAAACACAACGGACAAACCCATGAGCGCCTCAACCCAACCCCGCAAACCGAGCCTGCGCAAGCGCCTGATCATCGTGATCGGCGCGGTCGTGGTGCTGTTCGTGCTGGTGATCGGCTTCAACACGTTCAAGGGCATCATGATCGGCAAGTTCATGGCATCCATGTCCAACCCGCCGCAGACGGTCAGCGCGATGAAGGCCGAGTACCAGACCTGGCAGCCGCACGTCGAGGCGTTCGGCAACGTGCGCGCGATGCACGGCGTGGATCTGTCGTTCGAACTGGCGGGCCTGGTCGAGAGCGTGGACGTGAAATCGGGCGCCGATGTCCAGAAGGGGCAGGTGCTGATGAAGCTGGTCGATGCGCAGGATCGCGCGCAACTGGCCGCGCTGCAGGCAGCCGAGCGGCTGGCCGAACTGACCGCGCAGCGCTCGAAGGCGCAGCTCGCGGTGCAGGCGATCAGCAAGGCGCAGTACGACACCGACATGGCCAACCTGAAGAGCGCGCAGGCCAACGCCGCCGCGCAGGCCGCGCTGGTGGCGAAGAAGACCCTGCGCGCGCCGTTCTCGGGCCGGGTGGGCATCATCACCGTCAATCCCGGCCAGTACATCAATCCCGGGATGACCGTGGCGACGCTGCAGCAGCTCGACCCCGTGTACGTGGACTTCACCCTGCCGCAGTCCTCGCTGGACAAGCTGCGCGTGGGCGGCAGGGTCGAGGTCACCGCCGACGCCTACGCCGGCAAGGTGTTCGCGGGCACCGTCAGTGCGACCGATCCCAAGGTCAACACCGACACCCGCAATCTGGGTGTGGAGGCCACGCTGCCCAATCCGGACAAGCTGCTGGTGCCAGGCATGTTCACGAAGGTGGCGGTGGATTCGGGCAGCGTGCAACGCTACCTGACCCTGCCGCAGACCGCGGTCACCTACGCACCCTACGGCGACACGGTGTTCGTGGTGCACGACGGCCAGCCGCCGGCGCACGATGCGGACGGCAAGCCGGTGCCTTCGAAGCAGCAGCCGGCCGCCGATCCGCCGGGCGGCCATGGCAAGCCGGAACCGTCGCACTACGTCGAACAGGTGGTGGTGACCGTGGGGCCGAGGCGCGGCGACCAGGTCGCGATCCTGTCCGGCATCAAGGAAGGCGACCTGGTCGTCACCAGCGGCCAGCTGAAGCTCAAGAACGGCACGCCGGTGAACATCAACAACAGCGTGCAGCCCGCCTTCGATCCGAATCCGCATCCGGTGGAGCAATGACCGGGTTCCCGGATATGGCAAGGGAATCTTCGCGCGTCATTCCGGGGCCATCGTCGGCTTCATCGGCGATGGAACCCGGAATCCACGTTTTTCTTGCGGATTGGGAAGAAAGCTGGATTCCGGATCGCCGCTTCGCGGCGTCCGGAATGACGGATGAAACCAGTCACAGCGTCGAACATGGTTGTGGCGATTCCGTTATCGACAGCAGGTTCCAGACATGAAATTCACCGATCTCTTCATCAAGCGCCCGGTACTCGCCGCCACGGTCAGCCTGCTGATCCTGGTGCTGGGCCTGCGCGCGGTGACCTCGCTGCCGGTCCGCCAGTATCCCAAGACCGAGAACGCGACGATCACCGTGCAGACGGCTTACTACGGCGCCGACTCGCAGACCATGGCGGGTTTCATCACCCAGCCGCTGGAACAGGCGATCGCGCAGGCGCAGGGCATCGATTACCTCACCTCGTCCTCGACGCCGGGCGTGTCGTTCATCACCGCGACGCTGCGGCTCAACTACGACGGCAACAAGGCGCTGACCGAGATCAGCGCGCTGGTCAATTCGGTGAAGAACCAGTTGCCGGCCCAGGCGCAGCAGCCGGTGATCACCCTGCAGACGGGCCAGCAGATCGCCTCGATGTATCTGGAGTTCTCCTCCAGCAGGCTGGCGCCGAACCAGGTCACCGATTACCTGACGCGCGTGGTGCAGCCGCAGTTGAACGCGGTCGAGGGCGTGCAGAACGCGGCGATCCTGGGCGGGCGCACCTTTGCGCTGCGCGCGTGGCTGGATCCGGTGAAGATGGCCGCGCACGGCGTCACCGCCAGCGACATCAACAACGCGCTGGCTGCCAACAATTACCTGTCGGCGATCGGCACCACCAAGGGCCAGATGGTCAGCGTGAACCTGACCGCGGCCACCGACCTGCACACGGTGGATGAATTCAAGAACCTGGTGGTGAAGGCCAACGGCAACGACATCGTGCGCCTGCAGGATGTCGCCGATGTCACGCTGGGCGCCGAGAACTACGACTTCAACGTCGCGTTCGACGGCCAGCACGCCGTGTTCATGAGCGTCAACGCCGCGCCCGATGCCAACGTGCTGGACGTGATCGACCGGGTGCGTCAGGTGTTCCCGTCGATCCAGCAGCAATTGCCGGCCGGCATCACCGGCCGGATCGCCTACGACGCCACCGATTACATCCGCACCTCGATCAGGGAAGTGGTCAAGACGCTGGTCGAGACGCTGCTGATCGTCACCGTGGTGATCTTCCTGTTCCTGGGCACGCTGCGCTCGGTGCTGATCCCGGTGATCGCGATGCCGCTGTCGCTGATCGGCGCGTTCCTGGTGATGTTGCTGCTGGGCTATTCGATCAACCTGCTCACCTTGCTGGCGCTGGTGCTGGCGATCGGCCTGGTGGTGGACGACGCGATCATCGTGGTCGAGAACGTCGATCGCCACATGAAGGAACACCAGACGCCGTTCCAGGCCGCCATACTGGCCGCGCGCGAACTGGCCGGGCCGATCGTGGCGATGGCGATCGTGCTGGTCGCGGTGTACGTGCCGGTCGGCTTCCAGGGCGGCCTGACCGGCGCGCTGTTCACCGAATTCGCGTTCACGCTGGCCGGCGCGGTGGCGATCTCCGCGATCGTGGCGCTGACGCTGTCGCCGATGATGTGCTCGAAGTTCCTGCGCGAGGAGGACCACGACAAGCCGTTCGTCAAGCGCATCGACAAGGTGGCCGACTGGGTGCGCGACCGTTACCGCACGATGCTGCATTCCTCGCTGGACACCTTCGTGGTGGCCATCGTGTTCGGCGCACTGATCCTGCTGGGCAACGTGTATCTGTTCAAGACCGCCAAGTCGGAACTGGCGCCGGGCGAGGACCAGGGCATCGTGCTGGTCAACACGCAGGGGCCGCCCGACGCCACCATCACGCAGATGGCGCTGTATTCGAAACAGGTGTTCGACATCGCCAGGTCACTGCCCGAGTATCAGCACATTTTCCAGATCGACGGCGCGCAGGCCGTGAACAACGCCTTCGCGGGCATCATGCTGAAACCGTGGGGTGACCGCAGCCGCAGCGCCGACCAGATCCAGCAGGAAGTGCAGCAGAAGGTCAGCCAGATCGCCGGCGCCAACATGGCGGTGTTCCAGTTCCCGTCGCTGCCCGGCGCGTTCGGCTTCCCTGTGCAGTTCGTGATCA
>JAJPHQ010000110.1 GCA_021325195.1 Gammaproteobacteria bacterium
CCGCCGAAGATCACGTGCTTTGCATCGCCGTTGATGTCGTAGGAGAACCCGAAGCGCGGCTGCCATTCGCCCTTGTAGGCGTGGCGGTTGTGGCCGTTGCTGATGTAGTCGTTGATGTTGACGCCGCCCAGCGCCAGGGCTTGTGCATAGGTCTGTCCGGGGGGCGCGCCCGCGTTCGTGTTGGGGCCGTTGAGCGCCGCGACCACGTTGGCCGGCGTCACCCAGTTGAGGTAGGACGGATTGCGGTCCATGTCCCAGCGAATACCGAGGTTCAGGATCAGGTGCTCGTTGACCGTCCAGTCGTCCTGGATGTAGGCGCCGAACTGCTTGTCCCTGGACGTGACCACCGGGTTCAGTCCCACCGAGGGCACCGGGAACTGGATCTTGTAGGGGGTACTGGCCGTGCCGGCGGGAGTTCCGGGCGGGCAGTTGGGGCTGGTGCTGTTGGCAGGGCAGACGTTGTACCAGGCCTGCGCGGAGGCATCGCCGGCATCCTGTGCGGTCAGGGTGATCTGCTTGTACTCCACGCCCGTCTTGATGGTGTGCGTGCCCAGCCATTCGAAGTTGCTGAAGGTCAGGTCATCCTTGAAGCCCGGTCCCTTCTGGCCCTTGTTCTGTCCCGCACCGGGAGGTGGCGCGCCGGTGGCCAGGATCAGGGCATTGTTGTTGGGGCCGTAGGAATAGGCCTGGCCCACGCCAAGGGTGATGGGCTGCGGACGGTAGAACGCGTTTTCGTAGGTGAGCACCAGGTCGTTGAACCACAGATCCGCGCTGTGCTGCCACTCGAGGTCGTAGCGGGTGTCGTTGTTCTTGGTGACGATGCCGTCCGACGCCGCGGTGGTGTTGCCGACGTTGTTGGTCTGGTTTTCCTTGCGGATCTGCGTGCGCAGCTCGAGGCGGTCGCTGTCGGTGGGCTCGAAATCGATCTTCCCGAAGAACAGGTTTTCCCAGAACGGGTTGCTGGCCGGCCCCAGTTGCGCCTGCGCTGCCGGCGGCAGCAGGTCGGCCGTGTTGGCCACGCCGGGCACCACCGTCACCGGCGTGTCGAAACGCTTCACTTCGTCGGTGAAGAAGAAGTGCATCTTGTCCTTGATGATCGGCCCGCCCAGCGCGAAGCCGTATTTCTTGTCCACCGATTGCGTCTTCTGGCCCGACGCCTTTTCCGCGGGCGTCATGTCGCGGTAATCGGAATTCGTGTAGGTGTCGTACACCTGGCCGTGGAACTCGTTGGTGCCGGACTGGGTGGCCGCGGTCACCGCGGCGCTGGAGATCTGTCCGTACTCGGCCTTGTAGTTGGAGGTGATCACCTTGTACTCGCCGATCGCCAGTTGCGGGAACGGATTGCCCTGGCTGAAGAACTGTCCGGTCGGGCCGCCGAAGATGTAGTTCTTCTGGCCGACGCCGTCGATGTAGATGTTGGTGGTGTCGTAGTTCTGCGCGCCGCCGCGCAGGAAGGCATGGCCCTGGTTGTCCACGCTGAAGATCATGCCCGGCACGATGTCGGCGAACTCGAGAAAGTTGCGGGTGATCTGCGGCAGCGTGTTGATCTGGTGCAACGACACCGTCTGGCCCACTTCCGAGGTCTTGACGTCCAGCAGCGCCAGGGCGCTGACGTTGACCGTGGCCAGGGTGGTGGCGCCGGGAGGCGGCGGCGCGCTGGCGGTGAGATCCAGCGTCGAGGTGGAGGCCACCGACAGCGTGACCGTGCGCTGCGTGCCGCCTGCCGCACTGACGGTCCAGGTGCCGGGCTGCAGGCCGACCAGCGTGTAGCGGCCGCTGGCCGCGGCGGTGGTGACGCGCACCTCGCCGGTCGCGACGTTGCGCGCGGTGACCTGCGCGTTGGGCGGCGCGCTGCCCTGCAGGGTGGCGTTGGCGGTCTGTGCCCAGGAGATCGAAGGCACCGCCGCCGAAGCGGCGATGCCTGTCGTGATCAGCGACGCCAGCAGTTTCTTGCGCAACGTGAGTGAGCGGTTCATGTCCCCTCCTGCATGCGTGGATCAGGGCTGCGCCCGGTCCCGGTCGGCTGTGTGGCGGCCGGACGATCCGCACGAGGCGCGCACCACCACCTCGCAGGGCAGCGTCGTCACGCCGGCCGGCGGCGCATCCGGCGCGTCCATCTGCGCCACCAGCCGCTCGAGGGCGGCCTGTCCCAGATCGGCGATCCGCACCCACACCGTGGTCAGCGGCGGGTGCATGAAGCGCGCGATCGGAATGTCGTCGAAACCCGCCAGCGCGATGTCGCCGGGCACCCGCACGCGCGCCTCGTTGAAGGCGGACAGGCAACCGATCGCCATCATGTCGTTGGCGGCAAACACCGCATCCGGCCGTTTTTTCGCGGCCAGCAACGCACGGCCCGCGCGATAGCCGGATTCCTCGTTGAAATCGCCCTGCAGCACGCGCGAGGTCGCGCCGCGCGCGGCGGCGACCGCCTCGCGGAAACCGCGGTGGCGTTCGCTGGCGTCGTAGTTGCACTCGGGCCCGGTGATGAAGGCCAAGTCGCGGTGACCGCACGCCAGCAGGTGCCGCGTCATCGCGAAGGCGCCGCCGTGGTTGTCGATGTTGAGGCGCGCGAAACGCCGCCCTCCCGCCGCGCTGTTCATCAGCACGGCCGGCAGCGAATCCGACAGATGCCTTTTCAGGAACCCGGCGTCCACGTGCGGCGACATGATCAGCACGCCATCCACGCGGCCCTGCATCGCGCGCAGGGCCGCCGCGGCTTCGTCCGCGTCGCCGTGCGAGCTCGAGACCAGCAGGTGCAGGCCGCGCGCGCGCGCGGCCACGTCGATGCCGCGAATCAGTTCGGAAAAGAATTCGCCGAACAGGTCGGGCAGCAGCGCGCCGATTGCCTGGGTACGGCGCGTGACCAGGCTGCGCGCGGCGCCCAGCGGCACATAACGCAGGCGCGCGGCTGCGCGCTGCACGCGCTCGCGCGTGCGGGCCGTGACAGCAGCACTGCCGTTCAATGCGCGCGATACGGTAGCCACCGACACCCTTGCCTCCCGGGCAACGTCTCGGATCGTCACCAACGTCAGGCTCCCTTGGCTCGGATCATCCGGACACATTCCGTCCCTGGCGCCGGCCCGGACGGAATGTAAACGTTTTCATGACGAAATGCAAAGATTCCGTCCCGCGCCGCCCGGGACCGGCCGGAACCCGTCATGTATCCCCGACCGCCGGGGCGTGTTCAGGGCAGCTCGATCACCACCAGCCCCTGCGGCGGAACGTCGAGGGAGAAACGCCCATCGCGCACGGCCACGGATTGCGCCGGTGCGGCTTGCCCGGCGGCACGCAACCGCGCGATCTGTTCGCGGCTGGGAAAGGCCGGGCAACCCATCCGCCGGTACGCCGCCAGCACGTTGCCGTGCGCCGCATCCAGCCGCCACACCGTGGCCCTGGCATCCGCCGGCAGCGAGGCGACCTCGATTTCGAAATGCCTGTCCGCGCCCGCGGGAAGCGTCGGCTTGCAGGTTTCCGGGTCGCCTCCGGCCGGCGGCGCGTAGTTCCACAGCGCCATCACCAGGCTGCCGTCCGCGCGGCGCGTGACCAGCGCCGAGTCGGAGGCCACGTTCAACCGCGTGTCGCCCAGCCGGTGCAGCATCGCGAAGGCGTTGAAGGCCGGCTTGGGAATCCGGTATTGCGCGATCAGGCCGAACCCGCCGTAGAACGGCGTCCTCGGCACGCCCTGCTCCTCGAACACGTCGGAGAAGGTCCAGTAACTCATCATGCTGACCTTGCCGGCGCATTCGCGGATGGTGTTGGCGAGCCACGGGCCCATGAACACGCTGTCCTCGACGGCGGGAAGGTTCATGTAGGAGGCGTTGTATTCGCTGTAGATCAGTGGCAGGTCCGGGTAGGGCGACGCCGCAATCTCGCGATGCGCCTTGGCCACGGCGCGGCAGACCATGTCTTCGCGCGAGACCGGCTGGTGCGTGCCGAACACGTTTTCGGCGGTGTCGTCGCCGTACACGTGGGTGCTGACGAAATCGACCGGCACGTGTGCGGCATGGATGTGCGCCAGAAACTCGCTCAGCCACGCCGTCTGCGCGGTGGCCGGCCCGCCCACCCGCAGGCGCGGGCTCACCGATTTCAGCGCCCTGACGGTGTGGTCGTAGAGCGTGAAATACGTCGATTGCTTGGGTTCGCCGCCCCAGAAGTCGAGGTTGGGCTCGTTCCACACCTCGAAGTACCACGTCGCCACCTCGTCGATGCCGTAGCGCGCGACGAGGTGTTCCGCGAAGGCGCGGATCAGCGCGTCCCACTCCGCGTAGTCCCTGGGCGGCATCACGTTGGGGTGATACCAGAAGCTGTGATGTTTGGAAGGATCGGAACTCAGCGCCTCGGGCATGAAGCCCAGTTCGACGAACGGCTTGACCCCGCGCGCCAGCAGGCCGTCGTAGATCTGATCGACGTAGGTGAAGTTGTAACGGGGCCTGCCCTGCGCGTCGCGGGTGAACACGCCCACGTCGTCATCGAGGATGCCGTGGAAGCGCACGTAGCCGAAGCCGGTCGCCGCGTGCACCGCTTCGAGGTCGCGCCGGTAATCGTCGCGCAGCGCCAGCACCGCGCGGCCTGAGCCGAACATCCGTTCCCAGAAGTGCGGAAACGGCGTGCCCGGCGCCTTCGCGTCCACCTGGATCCGCACCGTGGCGGCCGGCTGCGCCGCCGTCGCGATCGCGGGCACGATCAACGCGGCGAGCAATCCGATCAGGACACGCGGCAATCTCATGCTCATGCGATCCACGGCCCCCTCCCTGCGCGCATTCCGCAACGCGGCATGCACCGGCGACTGCCGATGCAAGCGTTTACACCAGGGCGCGAGTGTGCGGTCATCCGGGGGATCCCGTCAACGGCGGCACCGCACCCCGCGCGAGCGATCGATCAGTCCGCTTCGGAAGCCCCGAACCAATCCATCCGGGATTTGTCGGCGCACGCCGAATCCGGCATCCCCACGAATCCGGCTTCGCCAATCAGGCACGTGCAAGCCGTGCGTGCTCGATCGGCGGGCGGCACAGCCCTGCGCCGCCGGGGCAAACTCTGATTCATCAGAGTTTGCCTTCGCCTCCGCGCGCTTCCAGCATCGCGACCGCAGGCAAGGTCTTGCCCTCAAGGAATTCTAGGAACGCGCCGCCGCCGGTGGAAATGTACGACACCGCATCGGCGACCCCGTACTTGTCGATCGCGGCCAGCGTGTCGCCGCCACCGGCGATCGAAAACGCCTTCGACCCCGCGATCGCGCGGGCCAGCGTTTCGGTGCCGTGGCCGAATGCGTCGAACTCGAACACCCCGACCGGGCCGTTCCACACCACGGTGCCGGCCTTGCCGACCAGGTCGGCGTAGCGCGCGGCGGTTTCCGGGCCGATGTCGAGGATCATCTCGTCGTCGCCGACCTGATCGACGCGCTTGATGCTCGCCGGTGCGTCGGCCGCGAACGCGGTCGCGGTCACCACGTCGGTCGGGATCGGCACGTCGGCGCCGCGCGCCGCGGCCAGCGCAATCACCTTGCGCGCCGCATCCAGCAGATCCGGTTCGTACAGCGACTCGCCCACCCGGTACCCGGCGGCGGCGATGAAGGTGTTGGCGATGCCGCCGCCCACGATCAGTCGATCGACCTGTTGCACCAGGTTCTGCAGCAGTTCCAGCTTGGTCGAAACCTTGGAGCCCGCGACGATCGCCAGCAGCGGCCGCGCCGGGGCGTGCAGCGCGCGCCCCAGCGCGTCGAGTTCCGCGGCCAGCAGCGGGCCCGCGCACGCGACCTTCGCGAACTTCGCCAGGCCATGCGTGGACGCCTGCGCGCGGTGCGCGGTGCCGAACGCGTCCATCACGAACACGTCGCACAGCGCGGCGTATCTTTTCGCGAGCGTTTCGTCGTCCTTGCCCTCGCCCGGGTTCATCCGGCAGTTTTCCAGCAGCACCACTTCGCCCGGCGCGACCGCGACGCCGTCGAGGTAATCGCGTACCAGTTTTACGGGCTTGCCCAGTGCGCGCGACAGCCATTCGGCGACCGGCGCGAGCGACTGGCTTTCCTCGAACACCCCTTCCTTCGGGCGACCCAAACGCGACATCACCATCACCGCGGCGCCGGCATCGCGTGCAGCGCGGATCGTCGGCAGCGCGGCGTCGAGCCGCTGGGCCGAGGTGATCTTCCCGTCCTGGATCGGCACGTTGAGATCTTCTCTTATCAGCACGCGCCTGCCGGCAAGATCGAGGTCGGTCATGCGGAGAAAGGCCATGATCGCGAATTCCATTGAGCGTTGCGTGGAGTTGCGCATTGTCCGCGGCCACCGCGGCGCTGGCAAATGCGCTTGCACTTCCCGGACACCGCGTGCAGGTAGTAGGCTGCGGCCCGGTTTCCACAGGGGCTGCCCATGACGGACTCGCTGACGCTCTACAGCTACTGGCGATCCAGCGCGGCGTACCGCGTCCGGATCGCCCTGAACCTCAAGGGCATGGACTACGTGATCGCGCCGGTGCACCTGGTACGGGACGGCGGCGAACAGCACCGCGCCGAATACCGCGACATCAACCCGCAGCAACTGGTGCCGACACTGGTGGACGGCGGCCGCGTGCTTCGCCAATCGCTGGCGATCATCGAGTACCTCGACGATGCCTATCCCGATACGCCCCGCCTGTTGCCCGGCACCACGCGGCGCTGCGCGCGGGTGCGCGCGATCGCGCAGATGATCGCCTGCGACATCCATCCGCTGGGCAACCTGCGCGTGCTGCAATACCTCGAACGCGAGCTGCACGCGGACGAGACGCAACGGCTGGCGTGGTCGCGACACTGGATCACGGCGGGTTTCGACGCGCTGGAGGCGGTGCTGGCCGGCGACGACGCCACCGGTGCGTTCTGCGACGGCGACACGCCGACCATCGCCGACTGCTGCCTAGTGCCACAGGTCTACAACGCGCGCCGCTTCGGCGTGTCGCTGGATCCCTATCCGGTGATCGAACGGATCGACGCCGCGTGCCGCGGGCTCGATGCGTTCCGGCGCGCGGTGCCGGAGGCACAGCCCGATGCGCCGGCATCGACCATATAGCAGGGTGTTGAGAAACACCCTGCTGGCGCGGGCCACGGATGGCCGCCGCGGATCAAGCGCGCAAACGCTTGATCCGTCGGGAGCGAGTCCGGACATGTGCCGGACTCGCGACGTTGAAAAAGTGCAGGAAAGCACTTTCTCAACAACCTGTTAAGGGCGAGCGTGCTCGCGAGCGGTGCCGCAAGTCGCCTGCACGCAGGCTGCTACCGCAACGTATTCACGCCGCCTTCTTCCACTGCCCCAGCGCGGCCAGCCCGTTGTCGCGCGCGCGTTCGACCACGATCTTCTGCGCGGCCGCGAAGTTGCCGGTCATGTCCCTGGCCCACAGGTGCAGCGCGGCCTGCTGCATCGCGCGGCCGTAGGAGAACGACAGCGGCCACGGGTGCGGACCCAGCCGGTTCATCGCATTCAAATGAGCCGTCGCATCCTCGTCGCTCTGGCCGCCCGACAGGAACACGATGCCCGGCAGCACCGCCGGCACCGCGGATTTCAGGCACAGGATGGTCTCTTCGGCCACGGTCTCGACGTCGGCCTGCTCGGGGCAATCCTTGCCCGACAGCACCATGCTGGCCTTCAGTATGGTGCCTTCCAGCATCACGTTGTGTTCGTACAGCGCCGCAAACAGCGAGCGCAGGGTGGCTTCGGTGACTTCGTAGCAGGTGTCGATGTCGTGGTCGCCGTCCATCAGCACCTCCGGCTCCACCATCGGCACCAGGCCCGCCTCCTGGCACAGCGCGGCATAGCGCGCCAGCGCGTGACTGTTGCTGTCGATGCAGGTGCTGCTCGGCATGTCCTCGCCGATCGTGATGACCGCGCGCCACTTGGCGAACTGCGCGCCCAGCTTCACGTACTCGGCGAGGCGCTCGCGCAGGCCGTCCAGCCCCTCGGTGACCAGCTCGCCCGGAAAGCCCGCGAGCGGCTTGGCGCCCAGATCGACCTTGATGCCCGGAATGATCCCGGCATCCTTCATCACCCTGGTGAACGGCACGCCCGCCTTGGTGGACTGGCGGATGGTCTCGTCGAACAGGATCGCACCGGAGATGTGCTCGGAAAGCCCCGGCGCGGTCAGCAGCATCTCGCGGTAGGCGCGGCGGTTCTCTTCGGTGTTGGCGACGCCGACCGCGTCGAAGCGCTTCTTGATGGTGCCCTGCGATTCGTCGATCGCGATGATGCCCTTGCCGGGCGCGACCATCGCCTGCGCGACGGCTTCCAGTTGGTCGATGCTCATGGCGGTCTTCCGCTGTGTCGGTGGACCACCAAGTATAGGGTGAGAAGCCGGCGTTTGCGCGATGCCGGGGGCATCGCGCGCCGCTTCGAACAGGCGACCATGGATGGTCGCACCGGCACCCGCACCAGGGATGGTTGCTTGCGGGTTACGGGTCCCGCCGTCACCTGTAGCCGTTCGGAAAGTCTTTCAGAACGCACGCATCCGTGATCTTCTTGCGCTCCCCGGGATCGGCCGGAAGATTGAACGGCACGATCAGGTAGGTGAACACCGGCTGTCGCGCGCTGTTGTCCCGGCCCGGCGCGTAGTGCATGTCCTTGACCGCGCTGGCCGCGACCACAGCGAGATCGCCGGCCGGCACGGTCCTGCGCACCACGATGTCGTAGGTCCTGCCGTCGGAACCGATCATGTAGGTCACCGCCGAGCAGGTCGGCTTGTCCAGATTCACCCCGCTGTTGGGCACGTCCACGTCCAGCGAGGTGTTGGTCATGATCCAGTAATCGGTCAGGTGATCGGGCAGCACCACCTTGACGTTCGGGTTGACCGCGGCCAGCGCCGACGCGGAAAACCAGAGTGCGGCGATGGCGGTAACGGGCTTGATCATCGTCTTGCCTGCTGCATCGGTCGATCACAGGTCCCGCAGGCTCTCCGCGATCCCGTCGGCGCCCACGCTCAGCAGTTTCAGGGTGTTGGTGCCGCCGCCGCGGCCGGTGTGGTCGCCGTGGGTCAGCAGTACGCGGTCGCCTTCGGCCAGCACGCCCTGCTTGAACAGTTGCTGCACCGCCGCGCGCACCACGTGCGCGGGTTCGACCACGCGGGGATCGAACGCGACCGCCTGCACGTCGCGCAGCAGTTGCATCCGGCGGCGCGCCCGCGCGCTGGGGGTGAGCGCGTAGATCGGCACCGCGCTGCGGTAGCGCGACAGCCATTGCGCGGTGGTGCCCGATTCGGTCAGCGCCACGATCGCGCGCACCGGAATCTGCGTGGCCAGGAACATCACCGCCATCGCGATGGCCTGATCGGTGCGGTCGAGCCGGTGCGCGTCGATCGAGATGTCCTCGACCGGTTCGAACTGGCGCTCGGCGCCCAGGCAGATCCGCCGCATCGCCGCGACGGCGACATCGGGATGTCTGCCGGCGGCGCTTTCCTGCGACAGCATCACCGCGTCGGTGCCGTCGATCACCGCGTTGGCGACGTCCAGCACTTCGGCCCGCGTCGGGATCGGCGATTCCACCATCGATTGCAGCATCTGCGTGGCGGTGATCACCGCGCGGTTGCGGTTCAGCGCCTCGCGGATGATCTTCTTCTGCAGGCCGGGCAATTCCGCGTCGCCGATGTCGACGCCCAGGTCGCCGCGCGCCACCATGACCGCGTCGGCGGCGTCGATGATCTCGTCCAGCGCTGCGATCGCCTCGGCGCGCTCGATCTTGGCGACCAGCCACGCGCTGCCGCCGGCCTCGCGCAGCAGCCGGCGCGCTTCCTCGACGTCGGCGCCGGAACGCACGAACGACACCGCCAGGAAATCCGCATCGAGCTGCGCGGCCAGCCTGATGTCGGCGCGGTCCTTGTCGGACAGCGCACCCAGCGACAGGCCGCCGCCCTTGCGGTTGAGGCCCTTGCGGTCCGACAGCCTGCCGCCGATCGCCACCCGGCATCGGATTTCCGCGCCTTCGACCGCGCGCACCTCCAGCGCGATCAGGCCGTCATCCAGCAGCAGCACGTCGCCCGGCTTCACGTCGTGCGGCAGGCCGAGGTAACTCACGCCCACGCGCGTGGCATCGCCGGGGGGCGCGTCGGCGCGGCAGTCCAGCGTGAAATCGTCGCCGGCCCGCAATTGCACCGGCCCGTCGGCGAACCGCTCGATCCGGATCTTGGGGCCCTGCAGGTCGGCCAGCACGCCTACCTCGCGGCCCAGCCGCGCGGCGGCCGCGTGGGCGCCCCGCGCGCGCTGGACGTGATCCTCGGCCGCACCGTGCGAGAGGTTGAGGCGCACCACGTCCACGCCCTCGCGCAGCACGTTTTCGAGCATTCCCGGCGCGTCGGTGGCGGGGCCCCGGGTGGCGACGATGCGGGTGCGGCGCAGTGCGGTCATGCCGAGGTCTGCTGTCAACAGACCCCAAGTTAGCACATGGCCGCCGCGGCGATCGCGGCATACGTATGCAAACGGTCTCGCGACTCAGCTTCCGAGCACCGCGGCGAGGTCCCGGCCGATCTTTTCGGGCGTGTCCGGCGAACCATAGCGGCGCACCACCCTGCCCTCGCGGTCGATCAGGAATTTGGTGAAGTTCCACTTGATCGCTTCCGAACCCAGCACGCCGGGTGCGGCGTGTTTCAGGAACTTGTAGAGCGGATGCGCGTTCGCGCCGTTCACGTCGATCTTCGCGAACAGCGGAAACGTGACGTCGTACTTCGTCGAACAGAAGTTGCGGATTTCCCCGGCGTCACCCGGCTCCTGATGCCCGAACTGGTTGCACGGAAAGCCGAGTATCTCGAAGCCCTTGTCCCGGTTCGCGCGGTACAGCGCTTCCAGTCCCTCGTACTGCGGCGTGAACCCGCACTTCGATGCCACGTTGACGATCAACAACACCTTGCCGCGATAGGCATCCAGCTTCTGCGGCGTGCCGTCCAGCAGGTTCGCTTCGAAATCGTAAACGGTGGTCACGGTGAGCACCTCGCAACTCGGACAGTCACGATGATACGGCGCACGAGAGCAAACAGCGCGCGCAGGGATGCGTGCCGGTTCGCCTCGGCGAACCCCCTGCGCCCGCTCGCGGACCCGCAACCCATGGATGGGCGAAGGACGTGTTCGCGGGGTGGCCGTTCTCTCGGTGACTTCCCTTTGGCCATGCAAAGACAAGTCACCCGCGCCCCAAGGAGGGGCGCGGAAAAGACGGGGATGTCGTGCATGAAGAGCCAAGACAATGGATTCCGGATCGCCGCTTCGCGGCGTCCGGAATGACGAGTGTGTGAGTCAACGCGCGGGGTGCGTACCCTCACGCCGCCCTGCGGGCCACCCTCACCCGAAGGGAGGGGGGGGGGGGAATGCCTTACAACCAGCGCTGCTGATAGCGGTGCATGTAAATCACCTTCACCAGTTGGGTCAGCGCGCAGTACGCGACCACGGTCGCGGCCAGCC
>JAJPHQ010000068.1 GCA_021325195.1 Gammaproteobacteria bacterium
CCGCTGCCAGATCGGCACCTGGAACCGCGACGAAGTGGGCAACGTGGCGAGTCCGCACGAGCAGCGCGACGGCCACTACGTCGCCGTGCCGTTCGATGGACCGGTTCGGGAGGCGACGACGATGGACGCGGCCGGCGGCGTCAGTTGCAGCCTGCACGACATGCTGATCTGGGCGAAGAACTGGCTGGCGCCGACGCCGACGCAACTGCAGTGGCTGACGCCCGAACAACGCCAGATCGAGTGGACGCCCTACACGCCGGTGCCGATTTCGAAGCGGCGCCTGGACTGGGACGACACGCATTTGTTTGCCAACGGCTACGGCTGGCGCATTTCCGATGCCGATGGCGAGATCACCGTCTGGCACACCGGCGTGCTGGAAGGCATGCGCGCGGCGGTGGTGCTGCTGCCGTACCGGAGGAGCGGTTTCGTGGTGCTGATCGACGGCGGCGCGGACGACGCGCTCACCGTGCTCGACGAGGTGTTGCTGAAGCACTTCACCGCGCCGGACCGGGCGCAACCGGTGGCCGGCTATGCCGGGCAGCTTGAACGCTACGACGCGCAGGAACGGTTGCCGGTGCCCGACACGTCCTCGCGACAACCCGCCACGGCGGCGGAACTGGAAACGCGGCTCGGCGTGTGGCAGGACCCGTGGTTCGGCAAGGTACGGCTGTGCGCACACGGCGACACGGTGAGGTTTGCGTCGCTGATGTCGCCACTGCTGACCGGTGAGGTGATGCGCGTCGGCGGACACTATCTGGTGCAATGGGAACACGGCGATCCCGATGCCTGGTTGCGATTCCAGGCGCAGGCCGGCGGCACCCTGCGCATGGCACTGGTCGATCCCAATGCCGATGCCAGTTCCGATTTCCGGGATCTGGCTTTCACGCGTCAGGAGGACTGCCCATGACCTTCCCGATTGCCCGGCGCTTCGCAGGGGTGCGTGCGTGCCTCGGCTGCCTGCTGGCCATCGTGTGTGTCGGCGCCGTCGCGCAGGGCGGCGCGCCCCTGACCGCCGCGCAGCGGGAAGCCGTCGTCGCCGCCCTGATGAAGCGCTACAGCGGCGACGTGCCGGGTGCCTCGCTGCTGGTGGTCGAGGACGGCAAACCCGTGATCGAGCGCGGCTACGGCTACGCCAACCTCGAACAACACATCAAGGCCGGCCCCGACACCGACTACCGCCTCGCGTCGGTCACCAAGCAGTTCACCGCGGCCTCGATCCTGCTGCTTAAGCAGGACGGCAAGCTGCACCTGGACGATCCCGTGCGCAAGTGGCTGCCGGAGCTTCCGGCCAGCGACGCTGCGATCACGATCCGGCACCTGCTGACGCACAGCAGCGGCCTGATCGACTACGAGGACCTGATTCCTCCGGGCACCACGCAACAGATCGACGACAACGACGTGCTGCGCCTGATCGCCGCGCAACACCGTCTCTACTTCCCGCCCGGCAGCGCGCATCGCTACAGCAACGGCGGCTACGTGCTGCTGGGCCTGATCGTGCAGCGCGCCTCGGGCATGGATCTGGCCGACTTCATGCGCCGGCGCATCTTCGAGCCGCTGGACATGCACCACACGCTGCTGTATGAGCACGATCGCGGCCCGCAGGTGCCGAACCGTGCCTGGGGCTACAGCCTGATCGACGGCAAGTGGACGCGCACCGACCAGGACGTCACCAGCGCGACACGCGGCGACGGCGGGGTGTATTCGAATGTCGCGGACCTGGCCCGGTGGGACGCCGCGCTGTACTCCGACAAACTGCTGGATGCCGATTCGCGCAAGCTGATGTTCACGCCCAAGGACCCCGCCGACGATCCCGACACCGATTACGGCTTCGGCTGGCGGATCAGCGGTGACACCGTGTGGCATTCCGGCGAGAGCATCGGTTTCCGCAACGTCATCATCCGCTGGCCGGGCCAGCACCTCGCCGTCGTGATCCTGAGCAACCGCAACCACTTCAAACCCTATCCGCTGGCACTGACCATCGGCGAGTTGTATCTGTTGCAGTGAGGGCACGCCGGAAGGCGCCGGTTTCGTTGGCGCCAAGCCTGTCGCGGCGCATCCAGAACGTGCCGGAGAACCCGGGCGGAGATTCGACCGGGCTGTCTCAATACGCGAATTCGCGGAACACCGGATCGACGCTGCCGTGCCACTCGCTGCGGAACAGTTCCAGCTTGCGCTCGGCCGGCGTCTGGTTCGCCTCGGCGAATTCGATCAAGGGCTGCAGGAACATGGTCTCGTCCACGCCGTTCCGGTTGAGCCGCGCGCGCCGCTTCAGGCCGTGGCCCGCGATTTCCAGCGCGCGCAGGGAAAGTTCGCGCACGCTCTCGCCGCGGAACGGCAGTTTCAGCGCGTGTTTCGGCACGCCGTCGCGCAGGGCGTGGCGCTCTTCCATCGTGAAATCCTTGACCAGATCCCAGGCGGCATCGAGTGCCGTGGCGTCGTACAGCAATCCCGCCCAGAACGCCGGCAACGCGCACAGCCGGTTCCACGGGCCGCCGTCGGCGCCGCGCATCTCGAGGTATTGCTTCAGGCGCACTTCCGGGAACGCGGTGGTCATGTGGTCGGACCAGTCGCGCAGCGTCGGTTTCTCGCCGGGCAGCGCGGGCAGCTTGCCTTGCAGGAAATCGCGGAAGGATTGCCCGGCGCAATCGATGTAGCGATCACGACGGTGCACGAAATACATCGGCACGTCCAGCAGGTAATCGACGTAGCGCTCGAAGCCGAAGCCGTCCTCGAACACGAAATCCAGCATGCCGGTGCGGTCGGGGTCGGTGTCGGTCCAGATGTGCGAGCGATAACTCTGGAAACCGTTTGGACGTCCATCGGTGAACGGCGAATCGGCGAACAAGGCGGTTGCGACCGGCTGCAGCGCCAGCGACACCCGGAACTTCTTCACCATGTCGGCCTCGTCGGCGAAGTCGAGATTCACCTGCACCGTGCAGGTGCGGGTCATCATGTCCAGGCCGAGCGAGCCGACCAGCGGCATGTAGCGGCGCATGATCGCGTAACGGCCCTTGGGCATCCACGGCATGTCCTCGCGCCGCCATTTCGGCTGGAAGCCCATGCCCAGGATGCCGAGCTGCAGCGGCTCCGATGCGCGGCGCACGCATTCGAGGTGTTCCTGCACCTCGCAGCAGGTCTGGTGGATGGTTTCCAGCGGCGCACCGGAAAGTTCCAGTTGCCCCGCGGGTTCCAGCGTCACCGACGCCATGCCGCGCGCGAGCGCGATGACGTTGCCGTCCTCTTCCACCGGCTCCCAGCCGCAGCCCGCGATGCCGCGCAGCAGCGCACCGATGCCGCGTTCGCCTTCGTATGGCGGCGGACGCAGATCGTCGGTGCGGAACACGAACTTCTCGTGCTCGGTGCCGATGCGCCATTGTTCCGCCGGCTTGCCGCCGCGCGCCAGATATTCGACGAGCTGCGCGCGCCGTTCGATCGGCTGTTCCGCAACGTGGCTGGGACCGGACATGCGCGCTTCTTGGCGGGAAAGAGGGGGACGAGATGGGGTGCAGCCGCGCGATGTGCAAGGGGGAGAAGCGGTGCTTGCGTGATGCCGGGGGCATCACGCACCGCTTCGAGCGGGCGGCCAGGGATGGCCGCACCGGCGCCAGGCGCCAGGGATGGCTGTCTGCTCGAACGTCATTGGCGTCGCAACCCGGCTATGCCAGCAGCTCGGCGACCGCCGCGCGCGCCTCCTGCACGCCGGTGCCGGCCTTGGCCGAGAACGGAATCGTTGCGGCGCTCCAGCGTTCGTCGGCGATTTCGCGGTCGATTTCGCGCCGGCGCGCCAGCGCCTGCAGGCGCGACAGCTTGTCGGCCTTGCTGAGCAGCACCACGCACGGCAATCCGATCGCCGCGCAGAACGCGAGCATCCGGCGATCGAAATCGGTCAGCGCGTGGCGGATGTCGGCGATCAGCACCAATCCGCGCAGCGAACGGCGCGTGCGCAGGTAGTCGTCGATGAAACCTCGCCAGTGCCCGCGCAGCGCTGCCGGCACCTTGGCATATCCGTAACCCGGCAGATCCACCAGCCGCCGCCCGTCCGGCAGCGCGAACACCACCAGTTGCCGGGTGCGCCCCGGCGTCCTGCTGGTGCGCGCCAGCGAACCGTGCCCGGCCAGCGCGTTCAACGCGCTGGACTTGCCCGCGTTGGAACGTCCCGCGAACGCGACTTCCGCGCCCGTGTCCTTCGGCAATTGCTGCGGCAGGTGCGCCGCGCACACGAACGCCGCGCCGCGCAGGGGATTTTCGGAAGAAACCATCGAACGCTCGGAAGGATCGTTACTGCTGCGCTTCAGCCCCTTAAGTTAAGGGGGCAGTCAAATCGTTGCGAGCAACGATTTGACGGGGGTCGTGGAGGTACATCATCAAACACGTATCCCGGCTGTGGCCGGGATACGCGTTTGACCGTGTTTCCGGCTGCGGGGATAATCCCGCGGCCGCCTCAAGGCGGGCGTCACGCCTGCGTCCTTCCCACGGGAGAAAAGATTCTATGGGTTTCCGGCGACCGCTTGCCTTTTTTCTGCTGATCGCCGTGCCGATCGCGCTGGCGCTGTCCGCACCGCCACCCAAACCGGCCGCGAAGCCGGCGCCGGCCGCCAGCAGCAGCGCACCCGCCAGCAGCGCCAGTACCGCCGCGCCGGCCAGCGCATCCAGTGCCGCGCAAGAAGCCTTCGCCGAGCTGGAAGCCGTGCCGGCCAAACCGGGCGACCCCAAGGCCGGTCAGGCCAAGGCCGCCGCCTGCGCCGCCTGCCACGGCATGGACGGCAACTCCACCGACGCACAGTATCCCGAGCTGGCCGGCCAGAGCGAACAGTACATCGTCACCCAGTTGATGCGCTTCAAGAGCGGCGTGCGCAGCAACGCGATCATGGCCGGCATGGCCGCACCGCTGTCGCCGCAGGACATGCACGACATCGGCGCCTATTTCGCCGAACAGAAACCGCTGCCGGGCGTGGCCGACGAGGCGTCGGTCGAACTGGGGCAGAAGCTGTTCCGCGAAGGCGATCCCGCCCGCGACGTCCCCGCCTGCATGGCCTGCCACGGTCCGGACGGACGCGGCAATCCCGGCGCGCGCTATCCGCAACTGGCCGGCCAGCACGCCGATTACGTGCAGAAGCAGTTGCAGGCCTGGCATGACGGCCAGACGTGGGGAACCGACCCGCACGCGCAGATCATGCCGACCATTGCGCAGCGTCTGAGCGAAGCCGAAATCGCCGCGGTGTCGAGCTACGTCGAGGGCCTGCACACCGCGCCGTACCCCGGCAATGCCGCCGCATCGGCGCCGGCACCATCGGCTGCACCCGCTTCGTCGGCGCCGGCAGGCTCCGGCCGCTGATCGCCCATGTACCGTCTGCATTGATTCAGCGATGCGCGCAGACACTGGCGCACCGCATTCCGCGAGGAAAACCGCCATGTTCCGTCGCTCACTGCTCGGCCTGCTGCTGTCCGCCGTCGCCGGCATCGCCCTTGCGCAAACGCCCGCGGGCGGCTGGGTGGAAGGCAAGAACTACTACGCGATTCCCAATCCACAACCGACCCCGACGCCCGACAAGGTGGTCGTGACCGAGGTGTTCTCGTTCGCCTGCCCGGTGTGCAACCGCTTCGAACCGTTCATGGACAAGCTGGAGAAGGAACTGCCGCCCGGCACGGTGGTGAATTTCGTGCCCGCCTCGTTCAATCCGGTCGAGCAGTTTCCGCTGTTCCAGCGTGCCTATTTCACCGCCAGGGCACTGGGCGTGGACAGGCAGTCGCACGATGCGATGTTCCACGCCGTGTGGGATCCCGACGGCCCGCTGGCGACCTACGACATGAAACTCGGCACCCTCAAGCCGCCCGCCAAGATGCCCACCCTCCAGGACATCGCGCGTTTCTACGCCAGGTATGGCGTCAAGCCGGAAGACTTCGTCGCCACCGCCAATTCGTTTGCGATCAACACCCAGATGAAGCGCGCCGACCAGGAAGTGCAGGCCTGGGGCGTGACCGGCACGCCCACCATCATCGTGGACAACAAGTGGCGTGCGGACCTCGTCTCCGCCGGCGGTCCGCAGCAACTGGTGGACATCACGAAGTATCTGGTGCAGCAGGAACTGGCCGCGAAGAAGGCGCATTGACGCCATGGCGATCCCGAAGCCGATCCGGGCCGCGTTGCTGCTTTGCGGCCTGCTGCTGACCGCGGCGTGTTCGGCGCACAACGACGGCGGTTCGAGTGCCACGAGCGCGCAGCCGGCGGCCGCCGCGACCACGGCCCCCGCACCATCCGCCCCATCGTCCGCGCCGGTCGGCTTCACCGAAGGCAAGCAGTACGTCCGGATCGCGCACCCCGCCCAGCCGGCACCGACCGGGCCGGTGGTGCTGGTCGAGGTGTTCTCCTACGGCTGTCCGCACTGCGCGGAATTCGCGCCGTACATGGACAAGCTGCGCGCGGAATTGCCCGGGGGCGTCGAGGTGCGCTACATGCCGGCGATCTTCACGCCCGCGTGGGAACCGTTCGCGCGCGCCTTCTATGCCGCCAGGCAACTGGGCGTGCTGGACAAGACCCACGACGCGCTGTTCCAGGCGATGCTGGAACACTATCCGCTGAATTCGCTGCAAGACCTCGCGGATTTCTATTCGCGCCACGGCGTGGACCCCGGAAAATTCCTCGCCGCCGCGACGTCGCCGGCCACCGATGCCGAGATGGCCGCCGACCAGAAGGCGGAAATGTCCTGGGGCATCGACGCCACGCCCACGCTGGTGATCGGCCGCGCGGCAAGCAACGCGCCGGACGCGCCGTTCGTGGCCGAGTACCGCAGCGGCGACTTCGACGACTACGCCGAACTCCAGAAGATCGGCCTGTGGCTGGTCGAGCGCGTCGAAACGTCGCCGAAAACCGATTGACGCTCCGCCTGCCGCACACCGCCGCGCGCGGAGATGCCGTCCGGCACGCTGCGCCGGCGCGGCAAAGTGATAGGCTTGGGGGACCATGACTTCCCGGCCCGCAGCCGCAGCGGACACCCGTGTCCTGCGCGTGCTCAGTTGCAACATCCTTGCCGGCGCCAGTGTCAAGCGCTTCCACGAATACGTCACGCGCAGTTGGGGTGCGGTACTGCCCGGCAAGTACAAGCTGGGCAACCTGGATCGGCTGGCGCGCGCGATCGCCGACTTCGACGTTGTCGGCTTGCAGGAGGCCGACGCCGGCAGCATCCGTTCGGGTTTTCTCAACCAGACCCGCTACCTCGCCGAGGCGTCGGGGCTGCCGTACTGGAGCCACCAGCCGAACCGGCGCGTGTCGCGTGTCGCGCACACCGCCAACGGCCTGATCAGCCGCAGCGCGCCCGACGAAGTGCTGGACTACCCGCTGCCCGGCCGGCTCGGCGGACGCGGCGTGCTGCTGGCGCGCTACGGCAAGGGCCGCGACGCGCTGCTGGTGGCGATCGCGCACCTGTCGCTGGGCGCACAGTCACGCGCGCGCCAGCTTGCCTTCATCGCCGAACTGCTGCACGGCAAGCCCAACGTGCTGCTGATGGGCGACCTGAACTGTGCGCCGGACAGCAGCGAACTGCGCGCGCTGTTCGCACACACCAGCCTCGAGCCACCCGAGCATCCGCAGCCCACCTTCCCGAGCTGGCACCCCCAGCGCGCGATCGACCACATCCTGGTGTCCGCGGGTCTGGACGTGCAGCGGATGTGGACGCTGCCGGACGCGTTTTCCGATCACCTGCCGCTGGCCGCGGAGATCAGGGTGCCGCGGGTGGTGCATCACGAGGTGGCCGAGGCAAGCTGAACGGGCTGTCGCAGCGCTGAACGGCGCCGCGCGGCCGTCAACCGCCGCTCACGTGCCGGCGTTCTCCGTTCCACAGACGGCGCTTCGACCGTCGGTCACGAACGGAGACAACCCATGCAACGCACATTGATACTGGCCGGCGCGATCGCGCTGGGCCTGGGCCTCGCGGTCGGCGCGCAGGCGCAGACCGCACCCGTCAGCTCCACACCCGCCGTCAATCCGGGCGGCCCCATGCAGCGCCCGCACAACGCCGCCACCGAAACGCAGCGCGACGTCGAGCAGCAGAAGCGCATCGAACAGGGCCTGCAATCGGGCCAGCTCGATCCCGCCGAAGCGCGCAGGCTGGAAGCGGGTGAATCGCGCATCGACCGCACCGAGCAGCGCGACCTGTCGCACGGTCCGCTGACGGCCGCGGAGAAGGCGCAGATCCAGCGCGAACAGAACCGCGAAAGCAAGCTGATCTACCAGGACAAGCACAACGCGGTCACCGGCAATCCCGATTCGCTGAAGTCCAACCTCGAGCAGGCCGACGTGCAGCGCAACATCAACCAGGAAGAGCGCATCCACAACGGCATCACCAACGGCTCGCTGACCAACCGCGAGGCAGGCCGCCTGGAAGGTGACGAGGCACACGTGGACCGGATGGAATCGCGCCGCGACACGCTGCGCCAGACCGGACGGATCCAGCGCGCCGACAACCGCGACAGCCGCCAGATCTACCGGCTGAAGCACAACAACCGGCGCCGGCATTGACCGGCTTCCGCCGAGCCCGCACGAAAGGCCGCGCAAGCGGCCTTTCGTTTGCATGGCGCGCGCGACGGTCCTGCGCCGGGGCGCTGTCCTCGACACTTCGTTTAGAATCGCCCCGATGTTCGCATCGATCCGAATTCGCGTGCTTTCCCGCAGCTTGCCGGGCGCGGCGCTGTGGATCGCCCTGGCTTGCGGGCTGGCGCTGCCGGCGCATGCCATGACCCTGCAGCAGCAACGCGATGCGTTCCGCGCCGCCTACGCCGCTGCACAGAACGGCCGGGACTGGCGCCCGCTGGCGCAGGGCCTCGAAACCTATCCGCTGTATCCCTATCTCGAAGCCGCGGCGCTGCAGAGCAACTTGGCGAACGCCGGCCGCAGCGAGATCGACGCCTACCTCGCGCGCTACGACGGTCTGATCCCGGCCGACGACCTGCGGCGCGCGGAACTGAAGTGGCTGGCGCAACAGCGTGACTGGACCGGCTTCCGGCATTTCTACCGTCCCGGCCTGGGCGATGCGCTGACCTGCGACGCGTTGCAGGCGCAGCTTGCCCTGGGCAAGCCGCTGCAGTTCGAGCGCGACATCGCGGCGTTGTGGCAACAGACCCGCCTGCCTCCGGAATGCGCGCCCGTGCTGGATGCGGCCTACGCGCAGGGCCTGCTGACGCCGCAACGCGTGTGGGACCGGATCGAGCGCGCCGCCGATGCGGGGCAGGCCGGCACGGTCGCGCAATCCGCGGCATGGCTGCAGGGCGAGGAGGCGACCTCGGCACGGCGGATCGCCGAAGCGCTGCGCTCGCCGCAGTCCCTGTTGCAGCAGGCTCGCGATTTCGCCGACACGCCACGCAACCGCGAGGCGGTGAGCCGCGCGCTGGCCAGGCTGGCGCGCCGCGACGAGGAGCGTGCCGACAGCCTGTGGCAATCGCTGAAAACCCGGTTCACCTTCGACGCGCACGACCGCAACCGGGTGCTGACCGCACTGGCCCTGTACGACGCGATTGGCCTGGGTCCCGATGCGCTGCAACGCCTGGCCGCGCTGGCCGCCGCGGCGCAGACCGATGCCACCCGCGAATGGCGGGTGCGCGTGGCGATCGCGCAGGGCGACTGGCGTGCGGCGCTGACGGCGATCGCCGCGCTGACGCCGGAACAGCAGCAGCGCGACGAATGGCGCTACTGGCGCGCGCGGCTCCTGCAGAAACTGGGGCGCGAGGGCGTCGCGCTGGACGGCTTTACGGCGCTGGCGCAACAGGCGGGCTTCTTCGGCTTCCTGGCGGCCGACCGCGCCAACCTGGCGTACTCGATCTGTCCGCAGACGGTCGTGCCCGATCCCGCGATGGACCGGCGATTGCGATCGCTGCCGGGACTTGAACGCGCCTTCGAGTTCTTCGCGCTGGACATGCTGCCGCCGGCGCGGCGCGAATGGGACCGTGCGTTCGCGAACCTGACGCCCGCCGAGCAGGCCCAAGCCGCGGCGCTGGCCTCGCGGATCGGCTGGTACGACCGCGCGGTGTTGGCGTTCGGCCGGAGCGGCCTGAACGACTATTACGACCTGCGCTTCCCGCTGGCGGACAGGGACCGCGTGCTGAGCGCCGCGCGCTCGGCCGGCATCGATCCGTCCTGGGCGTTCGCGATCATCCGGGCCGAGAGCGCGTGGCAGACCGACGCGCAGTCCGGCGCCAACGCGCGCGGCCTGATGCAGCTCCTGCCCGGCACCGCGGCGCTGGTCGCGCGCCGGGTCGGCCTGCCCTACGACGGCGGCACGAGCCTCTACGATCCCGCGATCAACATTGCGCTGGGCGCGCAATACCTCGCGCAACTGTCGCAGCGCTTCGACGGCAGCCCCTGGCTGACCAGCGCTGCGTACAATGCCGGCCCCGGCAACGTGCAGCGCTGGGTGGATGCGCGCGGCAACCTCGATCCGGAGCGCTTCATCGCCACCATCCCGTTCCAGGAAACCCGCGAATACGTGACGCGCGTGCTGTCGTTCGCGACGATCTACGACTGGCGTTTGCACGGTGACGCGATGCCGGTTTCCGCGCGCCTGCCGGCGGTCGGCACGGCCTACGATCCGCCTGCCGATCCCGCACGCAAACAGGTGGTGTGCCGCATGCCTGCACCGGCCACGCCTGCCAGCGCCGCGCCGCCGGCATCGGCATCCTCGACGCCTGTGCCTGCAACGAGCAGCCCGCCATGAAACCACGACGCTACGCCGTGCTCGGCGGCACCGGCTTCATCGGCAGCCATCTGCTCGCGGCGCTGGCCGCCGAAGGCCACGCGCTGACAGTGCTCAGCCGCAACCGTGAAAAGCGTCGCGCGGTGAACGTGCTGCCGTCGGTGCGCAGCTACAGCGTGGACGTGTACGACCGCGCCGCGCTGGTGAAGCACTTCACCGGCCACGATGCGGTGATCAACCTGGTCGGCATCCTCAACGAGACCCGCGGCGCCACCTTCACGCACGCGCACGTCGATCTCGCCGCCACGGTGATCGCGGCCTGCCGGCAGGCCGGCGTCGCGCGGCTGCACCAGATGAGTTCGGTCAACGCCGGCGAGCGCGCGTCGAGATACCTCAAGACCCGCGGCGAGGCCGAGGCGCTGGTGCGCAACTCCGGACTGGACTGGACGATCTATCGCCCCAGCGTGGTGTACGGTCCGGACGACGGCCTGGTCTTCCGGTTCCTGAAACTGCTGAAGATGAGTCCGGTGCTGCCGCTGGCGCGCCCGCGCGCGAAGCTGGCGCCGGTGTACGTGGGCGACGTGGTGACGGCGATCCGGCAATGCCTCGCCGAACGCGCGTCGATCGGCCAGATCTACGAATTGTACGGACCCGACACCTTCACGCTGCTGCAACTGGTGCGGATGATCCGCGACGCGGCGGGACTGCACCGCGTCGTGCTGCCGCTGCCCGACTGGCTGGGCTGGCTGCAGGCCGCCGCCGCGGAACTGGTTCCCGGCAAGCCCTTTTCGCGCGACAACTTCGGTTCGCTGAAACTCGATGCGGTGGGCAGGCAGGACGGACTGGCCCGGCTGGGGATCACGCCGCGGCGTTTCGAGGCGATGCTGCCGGTGGTGCTGGACAGGGCTGCACGCGAACGGCGGCTCGATGCCGCCCGCGCCTCGCAGGAACGCTGAGGCAATGCCCGCCGCCGCGTTCCGCGTCTATCTGGTCGGCGGCGCGGTGCGCGACGAACTGCTGGGCCGCGCGCACGGCGACCGCGATTACGTGGTGGTGGGCGCGACGCCGCAAACCCTGCTCGATCTCGGCTACAAGCCGGTGGGCAAGGATTTCCCGGTGTTCCTGCATCCCGACACCGGCGAGGAATACGCGCTGGCGCGCACCGAGCGCAAGACCGGACGCGGTTATCACGGCTTCGCCTTCCATGCCGATCCTGACGTGACGCTGGAACAGGACCTCGCGCGCCGCGACCTCACCATCAACGCCATGGCGCGCGACGAGACCGGCGCGCTGGTCGATCCCTTCGGCGGCGCGAAGGACCTGAACGATCGCGTGCTGCGTCACGTGTCGCCGGCTTTCGCCGAGGACCCGGTGCGCATCCTGCGCGTGGCGCGTTTCCTCGCGCGCTATGCGCCGCTGGGATTCCGGATCGCCGACGAGACCATGACGCTGATGCGCGTGATGGTCGCGGACGGCGAGGTCGAACACCTGGTGCCCGAACGCGTGTGGGCGGAAACCCGCAGGGCGCTGACCGAACCGCGGCCGTCCGCGTTCCTGCGCGCGCTGCGTGAATGCGGCGCGCTGGCGGTGCTGTTTCCGGAAATCGACGCGCTGTACGGCGTGCCGCAGAGCCCGCAGCAGCACCCCGAAGTCGATTGCGGCGTGCACCTGGAACTGGTGCTGGATCAGGCGGCCGGGCTGGCGCCCGGCGATGATCTCGCCGGTTTCTGCGCGCTCACCCACGATCTCGGCAAGGCGCTGACGCCGAAGGACGAACTGCCGCGCCACATCGCCCACGAGCATCGCGGTCTCGAACCGCTGCGCGCGCTGTGCGGGCGGCTGAAGGTGCCGGTCGGACACGCCGAGCTGGCCGAACTGACCTGTCGCTACCACCTCGATGCGCACCGTGCGCTGGAAATGAAACCCGGCACGGTGCTGGAACTGCTGGAAGCCTTCGACGCATTCCGCCGGCCGCAGCGGCTGGAACCGTTCCTGCTTGCTTGTGCAGCCGACAGGCGCGGACGACTGCATCACGAACGCGACGCGTATCCGCAGGCGGATTTCCTGCGCGCCGCGCGCGATTCCGCCGCGGCGGTCACCGCGCAACCCTTTCTCGCGCAGGGCTTGCAGGGCACCGCCATCGGCGAGGCGATGCGCCGGGCGCGGATCGCGGCGATCGCCGCCTTGAAACACGCATAGCCAAACTCGTTGGCGCCCGCAGTCGACCCGTTGGCGGCCTTCAGCCGAAAGTCGCGAACGACGGTTCCGAAAAGGAGCAGACGCTGTCGTCGGGTTGGTTTGACGATTTTTTCACCCGCTCTCCCGCAGTCTGGCTGCCTGCCTTTCGACGGGGATCGAAGGTCATGTTCACGGGGAAATTTTCATCACCCAGCAAGGCAATTCCGGGCGCGATGGCTGCCTTCGTTTCGATGGCGATGCTGCTCGCGGGGTCAGCG
>JAJPHQ010000022.1 GCA_021325195.1 Gammaproteobacteria bacterium
GCCGCCGACCAGGTCGCCGCCTATCTCGCGCACCGTTCGCGTCGCAAGGACAGAGACGAACTGGCGCAACTGCTGCGCCGTGGCGAAGACGGACGCTGGCGCTGGCATTGGGATCCGGCCCTGCTGGACACGGTCGCGCACGAGGGCGAGCGCCACCAGCAGCGCCTGCTCGACGCCGCGCGCAACATCGACGTGCCCGTGCTGCTGGTTTCCGGCGGCCGCAGCGACATCGTGTCGGAAGCCACGGTGCGCGAGTTTCTGGAAGCCGTGCCGCACGCGACGCATGTCGAAATCCCGCACGCGACGCACACGCTCGCGGGCGATGACAATGCCGCCTTCACCGCCGCGATCGAGCCGTTCCTGAATGCCCTCGACCGTGAGACCGTTGCCGTGCCGCGTTCGCAGGCGGCGACCCGGCGAGGGTGAGACTGCGCGTTCAGCCGATGCCGGCGGCATCGGCTGCGCAGGCGAACGCACGGGGCAGGATGCCGAGGGCCGGATTGCTTGGCGAGCGCCGGATGCGCGAGCCTGGCAACGCTGCATGGAGCTAAGGAAGAGCAGAACCTTATGAAGAGGCAATCACCATGAGCACCATCATCATCCTTGTCTGCGCCGCGATCGTGTCGCTCGCCTGCGGGTATTTCCGCCTGCGGCTCTGGCAATGGACCGTCGCCACGATCGTGACGATCCTCGTGGTCGGCTTCGGGCTGCACGCGTCGACGCCGATGTGGATGCTGCTGGGCCTGTTCGTGGTGTTCGTCGCGGTTCCGTTCAATGTCACGCCGCTGCGCCGGGCGCTGTTCGCCGCGCCGCTGCTGAAGGTGTTCAAGCGCGTGCTGCCGAAAATTTCCGAAACCGAACAGATCGCGCTGGACGCCGGCACCGTCGGCTTCGAGGGCGAGCTGTTCGCCGGCAAGCCCGACTGGTCGAAACTGCTGTCCGAGCCGAAGCCGCAACTCTCGGCGGATGAGCAGGCGTTCCTCGATGGCCCGTGCGAGGAACTGTGCCGGATGATCGACGACTGGCACATCACGCACGAGATCGCCGACTTGCCGCCCGAGGTGTGGGACTTCGTCAAGCGCAAGGGCTTCTTCGGGATGATCATTCCCAAGCGCTACGGTGGCCTCGAGTTTTCCGCGAGCGCACACTCGGCGGTGCTGCAGAAACTCTCCAGCGTGTCGGCGACGTTGTCGTCCATCGTCGCGGTGCCGAATTCGCTGGGGCCGGCGGAACTGCTGCTGCGTTACGGCAGCGAGGAACAGAAGAATCATTACCTGCCCCGTCTCGCCGATGGCCGCGAGGTGCCGTGCTTCGCGCTGACCGGTCCGTACGCGGGTTCCGATGCCACCTCGATTCCCGATTACGGCATCGTCTGCAAACAGACGGTCGAGGGCAGGGAAACGCTGGGCATCCGGCTCACCTTCGACAAACGCTACATCACGCTGGCGCCGGTCGCGACGCTGGCGGGCCTGGCGTTCCGGATGTACGACCCGGAACACCTGCTGGGCGACAGGGAAGACCTCGGCATCACGCTGGCGCTGATCCCGCGCACGACGCCCGGTCTCGAAATCGGCCGCCGGCATTTCCCGCTCAACATTCCCTTCCAGAACGGTCCGCTGCGCGGCAAGGACGTGTTCGTGCCGATCGACACGCTGATCGGCGGCCCGCACATGGCGGGCCACGGCTGGCGGATGCTGGTGGAATGCCTGTCGGTGGGGCGCGGCATTTCGTTGCCATCGAACGCCACCGGCTTCGTGCGCACGGCGGTGGCCGCGACCGGCGCCTACGCGCGCATTCGCAAACAGTTCGGCCTTGCCGTCGCGCGTTTCGAAGGCGTCGAGGAAGCGCTGGCACGGATCGGCGGCTACGCCTACGCGGTCACGGCGCTGTCGCGCGCGTCGGCGGCGGCGGTCGATCGCGGCGAGAAGCCGGCGGTGGCGTCGGCCATCGCGAAATGCCACGCCACTGACCTCGGCCGCATCGTGATCCAGGACGCAATGGACGTGCACGGCGGCAAGGGCATCCAGCTGGGGCCGTCGAATTACCTTGGCCGGATGTGGCAGGGCGCGCCGATTCCGATCACGGTGGAAGGCGCCAACATCATGACCCGGAGTTTGATGATTTTCGGGCAGGGCGCGATCCGCTGCCATCCGTGGGTGCTGAAGGAAATGCGCGCCACGCACGAGCCCGATCGCGCCAAGGCGCTGGGCGATTTCGACGAAGCGCTGTTCGGGCACCTCGGTTTCGGCATTTCCAACGCGGCGCGCGCGTTCGTGCTGGGCATCACCTTCGCGAAATTCGGCAAGGCGCCGGGCGACGCCTACACGCGCCGCTACTACCGCAAGTTGAACCGCTATTCCGCCGCGCTGGCCTTGCTGGCCGACACCGCGATGGGTGTGCTGGGCGGCAAGCTCAAATTCAAGGAGAAGATTTCCGCGCGGCTGGGCGACGTGCTGTCGTACCTCTACATCTGCTCGGCCATGCTGAAACGCTACGAGGACGAGGGCCGTCCCGAAGCCGAACGGCCGCTGCTGGCATGGGCCTTCCACGATTCGGTGTGGCGGATGCAGATGGCGCTGGACGGCGTGATCCGCAACTTCCCGGTGCGGCCGGTGGCGTGGCTGGTGCACACGCTGGTGTTCCCGTTCGGGCGCCGCGAAGTGCCGCCGTCCGATCGCCTGGGCCGCCGCGTGGCCGCACTGCTGACCGCGCCCAACGCGGCGCGCGACGCGCTGGTGCGCGGGATGTACCTGACGCCCAACGCCAACAATCCGGTCGGACGGATGCACGCACTGCTGCCCGACGTGGTCGCAGCCGAGCCGATCGAACGCAAGTTCCTGAAGGCGGTGAAGGCCGGTTCGATCCGCTCGCACGATTACTTCGAGCAGCTCGTCGAGGCCCAGCGCGAAGGCGCGATCAGCGAAACCGAGCGCGTGATGCTGGAACGCCTGCGTCGCGCCACCGCCGAGTTCATCAACGTGGACGATTTCGATCCCGAGGAACTGCGCGCGAAGATCGTGCACGGCGGCGCCGACACGCAACGCTCGCTGCACATCGCGTAGCACCGCGTCGGCCGCCGCGACGTCGCGTCGGTTTCCTCAAGCCGGCTTGGCGCTGGCGTGTTCGCGCGTGTCGGTGAAGGTGACGCCCGGCCAGCGTTCCTGCGCCAGTTGCAGGTTGACGCGGGTCGGTGCCAGATAGACCAACTGATCCGCGGCATCCAGCGCAAGGTGCGCTGCGTTGCGCTCGCGGAATTCGGCGAGTTTCTTGGCGTCGTCGCAATGCACCCAGCGGGCCGTGACGACGCCCACGTTCTCGAACGCGCAGTCGACGCCGTATTCGTCCTTCAGGCGATACGCCGCGACGTCGAACTGCAGCACGCCGACCGCGCCCAGGATCAGATCATTCGACATCAGCGGGCGGAAGAACTGCGTGGCGCCTTCTTCGGACAACTGCGCGAGGCCCGCGCGCAGCGCCTTCATCTTCAGGGGATCGCGCAGGCGTGCGCGGCGGAACAGTTCCGGCGCGAAGTTCGGAATGCCGGTGAAGGACAGGGCTTCGCCTTCGGTGAAAGTGTCGCCGATCGAAATGGTGCCGTGGTTGTGCAGGCCGATCACGTCGCCGGGATACGCGGTTTCCGCGATCTCGCGTTCCGAGGCCATGAAGGTCAGCGCGTTGGCGAGCTTCACCTCCTTGCCGGTACGCACCTGCAACGCCTTCATTCCCGATCGATAACTGCCCGAGCACACCCGCAGGAACGCCACCCGGTCGCGGTGCGCCGGATCCATGTTGGCCTGGATCTTGAACACGAAGCCCGAGAGTTTTTCTTCTTCGGGCGACACTTCACGCGTCGCTGTTGCGCGCGGCTGCGGCGGCGGCGCGTGCTCGACGAAGAAATCCAGCAACGGCTGCACGCCGAAATTGTTGATGCCGGAACCGAAGAATACCGGCGTCTGTTCGCCGGCCAGATACTTGCCGAGGTCGAACGGGTGCGATGCGCCTTGCACCAGTTCCAGTTCCTCGCGCAGCTCGGCCAGCGCTTCCGAGCCGATGCGTGGTTCCAGTTCCGGATCGTCCAGACCTTTCAGGATGGTCGAATCCTGGCGCGTGAAATTGCGTCCGGACTCGTACAGGTGCACCTCGTCGTCGAGCAGGTGGTACACGCCCTTCAGGCGTTTGCCCATGCCGATCGGCCAGGTCACCGGCGCGCACTGGATTTTCAAAACCGATTCCACTTCGTCCAGCAGTTCGATCGGTGAACGCCCTTCGCGGTCGAGCTTGTTGATGAAGGTCATGATCGGCGTGGTGCGCAGCCGGCAGACTTCCATCAATTTGATGGTGCGTTCCTCGACGCCCTTGGCGCAGTCGATCACCATCAGCGCGGAATCGACCGCGGTCAGCACGCGGTAGGTGTCCTCGGAAAAGTCCGCGTGGCCGGGAGTATCGAGGAGATTGACGATGCGGCCCGCGTAGGGGAACTGCATCACCGACGAAGTGACCGAGATGCCGCGTTCCTTTTCCAGCGCCATCCAGTCGGAGGTCGCGTGGCGCGCGGTCTTGCGCGACTTCACCGCGCCGGCCATCTGGATCGCACCGCCGAACAGCAGCAGCTTTTCGGTCAGCGTGGTCTTGCCCGCATCCGGGTGCGAGATGATCGCGAAGGTGCGGCGGCGGCGCGTCTCTTGAAGGTGACGGTCGGAAAGGTGGTCGGACATGAAAAGCGGGTTTGCCTTGAGCCCAACCCCGCCATTTTACGCGGGGCAGGGCGCATCCTGCGCGGCGCTACTGTTGCGAGAGCCGGGTCAGCAGGCTGTGCCAGTAGTCGAGCCCCGCGGACAATTCCGTCGCCAGCGTGCGTTCGTTGTAGCCGTGCGCGTGTTCGTCGCCGGGCTTGCCGAAGTCGGGGCTGACGCCGTAGCTTGGCACGCCCGCGTTGCGGAAGTACATGCTGTCGGTCGCGCCCGAGGACATCGCGGGCACGATCTCGATGCCCGGGAAGCGTTGCTGCACCACGGCCGCCACGGCATCCATCACGTCCTTGCGCAGCGGCGAGGCCGGGCTTTCCACCGGCGGCGGTTGCCGCACCGTGATCTTGACCGCGGGGTTGCCGATCGCCTTCGCGAGCGCCGCCTGCACCGACGCGATGCCGACGCCCGGGAAGATCCGGCAGTTGACGTTGGCGGTGGCGCGTTCCGGCAGCGCGTTGAGCGCGTGGCCACCGCTCAACATCGTCGCGACGCAGGTGGTGCGGATCTGGCCGACGAACGCCGGGTCTGCCGATATCGTCGCGATGGCCGCGGCATCGTGCGGATTCGCCGCGAAGGCGCGCGCTGCCGCGGCCAGCTTGCCGGTGCCGTGTTCGCCCATGACCTTGAACGACGCCAGCGTGATCGCGTTGTAGCGCACCGGAAACTGGTACGCCGCGACGCCGCCGAGCGCCTTCGCGAGTGTGTAGATCGCGTTGTCGGGACGCGGTTCGCTGGAATGGCCGCCGACCGAAGTCGCGGTCAGCAGGAAATCGGCGTAGGTCTTCTCGGCCGCCTGCACCTTGAACATCACGGGCTTGAGGTCGGCGTCGTACACGCCGCCGCCGGCGTCGGCGTTGAGCAGGAACTCGGCGTCGTGATAACGCTTCGCCAGCTCGCGCGTCGAGGCCATGTCGGTTTCCTCGTCGCCCGAGAACACCAGGATCATTTCGCGCTTCGGCACGAAGTGTTCGCGCTTCAGGCGCATGAACGTCTCGACCAGCGCGATCGTGTTGTCCTTCATGTCGGCCACGCCGCGGCCGTAGTAATAGGGACCGTCCTTGACCAGCTTGAACGGGTCGTGATCGGTCCAGCCGTCGGCATTGGCCGCGACCACGTCCATGTGTGCCGAAAGCAGGATCGGCTTCAAGGCTCTGTCACTGCCGCGGTAATGCACCACCAGCGCCGCGGTGTGCTCGACGGGAATGATTTCGATGTCGGATTGGGCGAAGCCCGCCGCTTCCAGTTTGCCCGCGAGATAGCGCGCGAACGCGGGTACCTGATCCTTGCCTTCCACGGTCTGGAACGCGATCGCGCGGCCCAGCATGTCCATGTATTCGGGCATCGCCTGCGCGGTGGATTCCGCGCCGGCGAGCGCAGGACAACCCAGCGCGAGGATCAGACAACCGGCCAGCAAGCTGCGATGCGCGGACATGACGACGTTCCCCGAAGCTTCGAAAGGGCTTCAGGGTAACGCCAATTCGCGGCTGCCGCATGCGCGAACCCGATGAGCAGGCGCAGTCTGTCGTTGAATCGCGCGATCAGGCAGGAACGTATGTCAACCTGATCACGTCCTCGGCAACCAGGTCGCTCGCCGCGAGGCGGAGCGGCGGACGGGGGCCGACGAAGAATGGTTTGCCACCGCCCAGCACGACGGGGTGGAGGTAAAGCCGATACTCATCGATCAGGCCAAGGTCGGTCAGGCTCCCTGCCAGGTCTGGTCCCGCAACTTCAATTTCCCCATCGAACCGGACCTTCAACTCGCGTATCACCGCCGCGATGTCATTGCCGACGAGCGTGGCGTTGGGGCCGACCGACTTCAACGAGCGCGACACGACCCACTTCGGCCGGTTCCGCCACGCCCCTGCGTAATCGCGTTCCGCCGCGTCCCAATCCGGAAGGTCATCGTCCCAGTAGCGCATGACCTCGTACATGCGGCGACCGTACACCATGCCCGTCAGACTGCGCACCCGTTCGATGAAGTGACGAAAGAGGTCGGGACGGGGAGGCCCCATTTTCAGGTGGTCAACGTAGCCGTCAAGGGATTGGTTCAACTCGTACACGAGCTTTGCCATGCAGCAAAACCTCACCATGGATGTCGGAAAAACCTGCGCCGAATCGTCACTTGTCCTGCACCGCCTCGACCTGGATCTGCATCGACACCGTCATGTCGAAACCGAATGACTGACCCGCGTCGATCCCGAAGTCGGCACGATTGAAGCTGGTGGATGCTTCGGCACCGCAGCGTTCGCGCGGGTGCAGCATCGGATCGGGGATGCACTTGAAGTGTTCGATCTTCAAATCCAGCGGGCGCGTCACGCCGTGCAGGGTGAGCTTGCCGATCACGCGCGTCGGTGCGCCATCGACGAAATCCGCGAGCTTGCCGTCATAGGTCGCAGTCGGGTACTTCGCGGCGTCGAAGAACGCGCACTCGGTCTTGCACAGCGGTGCCGGGATCGCGTCGCGCAACACCATCTGCGTCAGCGGCGGGTTGCCGAAGTCAATGCTGTCGATTTGCGTGACGATGTGCACCATGCCCGTATGCTTTGCGCGGTCCAGCGTGATGGTGCCGCTGGTGCGATCGAACTTGCCGCGCCAGGTCGAAAGGCCCATGTGGTCGGCCGCGAAACTCGGGTAAGTGTGGTCGGGGTCGATCGTGAAATGCACCGGCGCGGCCGCCGCGGCGCCGCTGGCGAGCAACAACGCAAGGATGGGAAGGCGCATCGTGTTTTCTCCGTGGTCCGTTCGTTTTGAGCGCTTCGACAAGCTCAGAATAGGCTGCACGGAGCGAAGCTCCGCGAAGTCGAAACACCGGCAATGCGAGGCAGGCTTTCGTGCCGCCGCTCCCGATTCACTGCGGGCGGTTGCAGTTGACCATCCAGTGCACGCCGTAGCGGTCGGTGAACATCCCGAACCGCAGCGACCACGAGGTTTCACCGATCGGCATTTCCACTTCGCCGCCCTTGCTGAGTGCAGCGAACAGGCGCTCGGCTTCCTCCGGCTTGTCCACGCCGAGGGCCACCGCACAGCCGTGGATGCCCGGATAAGGCTCCGGCGTCGGGCTGCAAAAATCCGAGCCCAACAGCACGGCATCGCCGGCTTCGAGCCGTACGTGGGCGATCTGCTTTTTCACCTCGGGCGGCATTTGTTCCGTGCCGGGCATTTCGCCGTAGGCCACTTTCATCGCGATCTTGCCGCCCAGGCACTTCGCGTAGAAATCGAACGCTTCCGCGGCCTGGTTGTTGAAGAACAGGTAGGCTTCGAGTTTCATGACGGGTCCTAGTGGTGGGGTTTCGTCTTGACGACGATCGGCATGGCGCGAAATCGACAACGGCCGTGATCAGGCCGCCTCGGCCAGCACGGGGAACGGCTCGCGCCACGCATCCAGCTCGTTCAGGCGATCGTGCCAGCGCCGGATCGCGGGAAACTCGTCCAGCGGGATGCGCGCGCGTTCGGCGTAGGGCAGGAACGCCGCGACCGCGAAGTCGGCCACGGTTATCGAATTCCCCACCAGCCAGCGGCGATCGTGCAGGTGCGTGTTGAGGATTGCGGCCAGCCGGTGCCAATCGGCGGTCGCCTGCGTGACCGCGGCCGGATCGGCGTCACCGAGTCTCAGGCGCGGCTTGATGAGGTACTCGAAGTACAACGTGCCGCCGGCGCGGTAGAAATTCGCGAGATCCCAGCTCAGCCAGCGGACCACGTCGATCTGGCGGTCGTCCTGCGGCCACAGGTCCGAGTCGCAACGCGCCGCCAGATGGCACATGATCGCGGCCGATTCCCACAGCACGCGCACGCCGTCCACCAGTGTCGGCACCTTGCCGTTCGGATTCAGTGCGAGATATGCCGGCGTCCTGTGCTCGCCGCGGGCGAGGTCGACGCGAACGTATTCGACGGGGGATTGCAGGTATTTCGCGACCGCGCAGGCCTTGCGTGGATTGACGGTGTCGAACCAGTAGAGCTTCATCGCGGAGTCTCCTCAGGCATTCGCGGGATATTCGTCTCGATGACGGATGGCACGCCGTGATTTCGACAACGGCTTGCGCGGAGCATGTCCAGCCGGCGTCGCCATCACGCACGGACCGCCCGCGAGCCTGTGCAGGCTGGCCGCGGCCTCGTCACCGATCTCGTCGAGCAGTTTCTGCTGGATCTTGCGCCATGCCGGCAGCGCGGCCGTCAGCGCGCGCACGCCCTTCGGATTGATCGTGGCGATCCGCGAACGCGCGTCGTCGCGGTCGGCGCGCAACGTCAGCAGCCCATGCTTCTCGGCCACGGCGAGGTTGCGGGTCAGGGTGGTGCGGTCGGCGCCCAGCAGTTCGGCAAGATCGCCGATCGACCGCGGGCCGCCCGCGTGCAGCGCCGAGAGCAGCGAGAACTGGGTCGCCCGCAGACCGTGTCTGCGCAGCGCGCGGTCGAATTCCCGGGTGATCGCGCGTGCGGCACGCCGCGCGGCCAGGCACAGGCACAGGGTGGTTTCGGGCCGGGACGGGTCGGGCATTGCAGAAAGTGTATATGCACATATTCCCCCGGTCAAACGCACCGCTGCACGGACCTGGCACGGCAACCCGGCCTGCTGTTTTCGCCGCGGGCAGACCGAAGCCGTCACGGTCCGTGACGAATGGACATATAGACGTCTATACGGCCATTGACACGGCAAAGGCACGCCGTTACAGTCTGGCCCGCAACTCATCGAGACCGGCTGAGGGACAGGCCCTTGGAAGCCGGGGCAACCCGCGGAACCGCATGGGTTCCGCACGGTGCCAACTCCTGCGGAGGCGCGAAGCGTCTGCCGAGAGATGGGTCGAACGCCGCACGTCTTTGCCCGTGCTGTCGTCGGCGCATTCCGGTTCTCCCCAGGGCTCGATGTCCGGAAACCGAAAGGAGAACCCGATGACCCTCGCCGTCGCCGAACCCGAATGTCACCCCGCTCCAAACCTGCGTACGGCGGTGCGTCCCGCTGCGCGTGCGGCGTTCCAGTGCCTGCGTGCCAGCCGCGGGATCCGTCTCTCGCCGCGTTACGGCGGGGGCGAACGCGACGTCGCGCTGCACTACCTCTGGGTCGGGGCTCCGGGCGCGCCCACCGTGATCGTGCAGGGCGGCATTTCGGCCGATCGCGATGTCTGCGCGACGCCGGCGCATCCCTCGCCCGGCTGGTGGGAGCCGCTGGTCGGCACGGGCCGCGCGATCGATCTCGACCGCGTGCGTGTGCTGGCGATCGACTGGCTGGATGCGGAGGATCTGGGTTCCCCGTCGGTGTCCAGCGAGGATCAGGCCGACGCGCTGGCCGCGTTACTGGACGCGCTGGGCGTTTCACGTGTCGAGGCTTTTGTCGGCGCCTCGTACGGCGCGATGGTCGGCTTGGCGTTCGCCGCGCGCCACGGCAATCGCGTGGCGAAGCTGGTCGCACTGGCCGGCGCGCACCGCCCGCATCCGTTCGCGAGTGCGCAACGCGCGGTGCAGCGCGGCATCGTCAAGCTCGGCATCGACAACGGTTGCGTGGACGATGCCTTGTCATTGGCACGCCAGCTTGCGTTGACCACCTATCGCGGCAGCACCGAGTTCGCGAAGCGTTTCGCGGGCGCAGCCGAATACCGCGGCGGCCGTTTCCGGCTGCCGGTGGAGGATTGGCTGGAACATCAGGGACGCAAGTTCGTCGCGCGTTTCGATGCGCAGCGTTATCTCGCGTTGTCCGAATCCATCGACCTGCACGACATCGACCCGGAAGCCGTGCGCGTGCCGGCCACGTTGATCGGCTTCGCCAGCGACCGCTTGGTGCCGCTGGCCGACCTGTGCGCGTTGCAGCAGCGCTTGGGTGCGCCCGCCACGCTGGAAGTGATCGAAACGCCGTACGGCCACGACGGATTCCTGAAGGAACCCGAACGCCTCGCGCCCCTGCTGCGCGAAGCCCTGCACGTTTGCGGAGACTGACATGACCACCAACGTTGCATCCTGTACCCGCGCGGTGCGCGCCGGCATCGAGACCGACAGCCAGCACGGCGCGGTGGTGCCGCCGCTGCACCTTTCCACCAACTACTCGTTCGCGGGCTTCAACGAAAAGCGCGAATACGACTATTCGCGCAGCGGCAATCCGACCCGCGATCTCTTGGCCGACGCGCTGGCCGACCTCGAACGCGGCGCAGGCGCAGAGGTGACGGCCAGCGGCATGGCCGCGGTCGCACTTGTCCTGGAACTGGTGCCCGCGGGCGGCAAGGTGCTGGCCGCGCACGATTGCTACGGCGGCACCTGGCGCCTGCTGGATGCGTGGGCGAGGAAGGGCCGCTTCACGGTGCGCTTCGCCGACCTCACCGATCCCACCGCGCTGGCGGCTGGTCTTGCCGAAAATCCCGCGCTGGTATGGGTGGAAACGCCGTCCAACCCGCTGCTGCGGATCACCGACATCCGCCACGTCGCGCAGGCCGCGCATGCGGCGGGCGCGCTGTGCGTGGTGGACAACACGTTCCTGTCGCCGGCGTTGCAGCAACCCTTGACGCTGGGGGCCGACGTGGTGGTGCATTCGACGACCAAGTACATCAACGGCCACAGCGACGTGGTGGGCGGCGCGGTGATCGCGCGCGATCCGGACGTCGCGGAAAAGCTGAAGTGGTGGGGCAACTGTCTGGGCCTCACCGGCGCGCCGTTCGACAGTTGGCTGACCCTGCGCGGGCTGCGCACGCTCGATGCACGGCTGCGCGTGCACCAGGACAACGCCGCGGCGATCGCGGCATTCCTGGACGCGCATCCGGTGGTGACGCGGGTGTTCTATCCCGGTTTGGCGGCGCACCCGCAGCACGCGCTGACGAGGCGCCAGCAAGCCGGCTTCGGCGCGATGCTTTCCTTCGAACTCGAAGGCGGCGAGGACGCGGTGCGCGCATTTCTCGACGGCCTGCAGTGCATCACGCTGGCCGAATCGCTGGGCGGGGTGGAAAGCCTGATCGCGCATCCGGCCACCATGACCCACGCGGCGATGGCGCCCGAGGCGCGCCGCGCGGCCGGGATTTCCGATGCACTGCTGCGTCTTTCGGTCGGCATCGAGGCACGCGACGACTTGCTGGGCGATCTCGCTGACGCGCTGACGCGCGCGGAAGCGGCGGCACGAAAACGCGTGGCGGTGCCGGCATGAGCGCGCAGGCGGCGTCAGCGGCGTGTCCGCGCGCGCAGGCGCAGCGCGACGCCGCGGTGGTGCTGCTGGGCACAGGCCAGGTAGGCGGCGCGTTCCTGCAACTGCTGCGAACCCGGGCCGGGGAAAACCTGCGGCTGGTCGGCGCGGCCAATTCACGGCACCAGACCATCCGGGCCGCCGCCCTGGCGGAGCGGCGGCTGCGCGAGCGGCTGAACATCGCGGGCGACGCCCGCGACGACGACGCGCTGCTCGACGCGCTGCACGCCAGCAGTGCGGCAACCAAAGTGGTCATCGACGCGACCGCCTCGGAAGAGCTCGCGGCGCGGCATCCCGAATGGCTGGCGCGCGGCTGCCATGTCGTCACCGCCAACAAGGCACTGGCGGGGGGCGATCTGGCCGGCTGGCGCGAGTTGCAGGCGGCGCGTGTGCACGGCGGCGAGTACGGCGACAGCGCGACCGTGGGCGTGGGCCTGCCGGCGCTGGCGACGTTGCGCCGCCTGCACGCCTGCGGCGATCGCGTCATGCGGATCGAGGGCGTGTTCTCGGGTTCGCTGTCGCACCTGTTCAATGATTACGACGGTACGCGGCCATTCTCGTCGTTATTGCGCGAAGCACGCGCGGCGGGTTACACGGAACCCGATCCGCGTTGCGACCTGTCCGGCGAGGACGTCGCGCGCAAGCTGCTGATCCTCGCGCGCACGGCGGGTTTTCCGTTGGAGCGCGCCCAGATCGAAGTCGAAAGCCTGGTGCCGGGATCGCTGCGCAACGTCATGCTCCACGAATTCCTCGAGCGTCTCGATGAACTCGATGATTCACTCGCCGCGCGCTACGCTGCGGCGCGCGCGCGCGGACACGTGCTGCGTCATCTCGCGCACTTCGATGCCGACGGCCGCGCGAAGGTCGGCTTGTGCGAAGTGCCGCCGGCACACCCCGCCGCGCACCTTCAGGGCGCCGACAACCTGTTCGCCTTCACCACGGGACGCTACACGAAACGTCCGCTGGTGATCCAGGGCGCGGGCGCGGGCCCGGAGGTGACCGCGCAGGCCCTGCTGGGCGACATCCTCGCGTTGCGTTGATCAGTCCTCGATCACGCCGTGATGTTCGGCGGCCTGCTCGACGTCCGGCGTGCGCCAGCCGCAGGCGAGGCCCCACGCGAAGAAGGCGATCGCGAGCACGGCCACGATCAGCAGATCCCAGCCGTAGGGGATGATGTCGTGTCCGCCGAACTTGGCGCTGCCGGCCCACGACAGCGCCGCGATCGCGGGCAGGTAGAAGATCAGCCACAACGCACCGCGCACCTGCTGCGCGAAGTCGGCGCGGCCGCGCCGCACCGCATACCAGAACCAGATCGGCAGCGCGACGACCATCAGCAGGCTGATCTCGCCGGTGCGCGGCCAGCGCGCCCAGTACAGGAGCTCGGTCGCGAACACGAACGCCAGTCCCGCGATCAATGTGAGCGCCGGGATGCGCAGCGGGCGGTGCAATTCCGGCGCGGTGCGTCGCAGCACCGTGACGCTGACCGGTCCGGTCAGGTACGAAATGATGGTCGCGACCGAGATCACTTCTGCCAGCGTGGCCCAGCCACGGAAGAAGAACATGAAGATGAAAGCGACCACGAGGTTCAGCCACATCGCCGGGCGCGGAATGCCCCAGCGCGGGTGCACCTTGCCAAGGATCTTCGGCAGCGTGCCGTTGCGCTGCATCCCGTAGATCATCCGCGCGGTGGTCGCGGTGTACGTCGCGCCGGTGCCGGACGGGCTGACGAAGGCATCGGAATACAGCAGCAGCGCCAGCCAGTTGAGGTTCAGCGCCAGCGCCAGTTGCGCGAACGGCGAGCTGTACGCGAGTGCGTACCAGCCGCCCTGCGCGAGTTGCGCGGGATCGACCGCACCAAGGAACGCCACCTGCAGCAGCAGGTACACGACGGTCGCCAGCAGGATCGAGCCGATCACGCCGAGCGGCACGTTGCGCCCGGGGTTGCGCGCCTCGCCCGCGAGGTTCACCGGGCTCTGGAAGCCGTTGAAGCTGAACACGATGCCGCTGATCGCGACCGCGGTCAGCACCGCGGAAAGGCTGATCGCGTGCGCCCCGCCGTGCGCGCCGACGTGGAAGTTCCCGGGGTGGAACGCGGTCAGCATCAGCGCGATCGCGGTCAGAGCGGGCACGATCAGCTTGTACAGTGTGATCGCGGTGTTGGTCTTGGCGAACAGCTTCACGCTCCAGAAGTTCAGGAGGAAGTACGCGATCACCAGCACCGCCGCGATCGCGAGTCCGGTGGTGCTCAGGGTGCCCGCCCCGCCGGGTGCGTGGTGGTACAGGTCGCGCGCCCACTGCCACGGCCACGACGCCATGTACTGCACCGAGGCTTCGGCTTCCACCGGAATCACCGAAGCGATCGCGATCCAGTTGGCCCACGCCGCGATGAAACCCACCAGCGTGCCATGCGAATACTGGCCGTAGCGCACCATGCCGCCGGATTCCGGGAACATCGCGCCCAACTCTGCGTACGTCACCGCGAGGAACAGGATCACCACGGCGCCGATCACCCACGCCCAGACCGCGCCGGGGCCCGCCAGTTGCGCCGCGCGCCATGCGCCGAACAGCCAGCCCGAGCCGATGATCGAGCCCAGGCCCGTGAACATCAGCGCCCACGCACCGACGTTGCGGCGGATCGCGAATTCGTTGCTCATCAGGAAAACCGTCCCCGGCAAAGCGGCGGATGATCGCAGATCACGGGGCGGGTGTCCGTGTGGCGATGGTCATGCCGCTTTTGAACCCCTCTCCCTGCGGGAGAGGGGAATCACGCCGCCGCGAACGCCTCGCGGGTAAGGTTGACGGGCTCGCCCTCGGTGCAGAGCACGTCGTCCTCGATCCGGATGCCGCCGTACTGGCGGAACGCCTCGACCTTCGGCCATACGACATCCTTCGCGGCCGGCCTGGTCTTCAACGCATCGAGCAGCGTGTCGATGAAGTAGATGCCGGGTTCGACCGTCGTCACCATGCCGGGTTCGAGCGTGCGGGTGAGGCGCAGATACGGATGCCCGTCCGGTTTCGGGATCACGCCACCGCGTTCGTCGCGCGCGAAGCCGCCGACGTCGTGCACCTGAAGCCCGATCAGGTGTCCCAGCCCGTGCGGGAAGAACGTGCCGGAAATGCCGTTCGCGACCGCGGCCTCGGCCGAGCAGGTGATGAAACCCTGCTCGCGCAGCACGTCCATCAGCACGTGATGGGCGTGCAAGTGCAGCCCGGGATAACTTTGTCCCACGCGCACCTTGGCGCAGAAGCCCTGCTGCGCCTTTTCGACCCCGTCGATCAGGGCCTGGAACTCGCCGGCGTCGGGTGACGCGTAGGTACGGGTGATGTCCGAAGCGTAGCCGTGGAACTGGCCGCCGGCGTCGATCAGGAACGAACGCGCCTGCGCGGGCGGATTGCGGTCGAGGTGCATGTAGTGCAGCACCGCGCCGTGCTGGTCCAGCGCGATGATGTTGCCGTAGGGCAGTTGATGTTCCGCCAGCCGGGTGGCTTTCAGGTATTCGCAATGGATGTCGAATTCCGACGCGCCGTCGCGGAACGCCTTCTCGGCCGCGCGGTGGCCGTGCACGCCGACCTTGCTGGCCACGCGCATCATGGTGATCTCGTACGGCGTCTTGAATGCGCGCCGGTAGTGCAGCACGTTCAGCAGCGCCGCGGGGTTGTCCGGCACGAAGCCGGCGAGCGCGACATTGGTTTCGCCAACGATCGCGCAACGTCCGGGATCCCCCGGCAGATGCGCGCGCGCTTGCTCGGGCGTCCGGATCGTGACGATGTCGAAATGCTCGACCCAGTAACCCGCCGGCGCGGCCGGCACCACGTGCCAGTAGTCGTGCGGCTGCAGGAACACCAGTTTCGGTCTCGCGCCGGGCGTGTAAACGATCCAGCTTCCCGGCGCGTCGGTCAGCGGCAACCAGTGCAGGAAATGCGGGTTGGCCTTGAACGGATAATCCTGGTCGTCCAGAAACCAGCCGTGTGGCCTGCCGGACGCGATCACCAGGTGGTCGCGGTGCGCGGCGGCCAGCGCGTCGTCGCTGCGCTTCCTGATTTCGGCCAGATGCGCGGGATACAGCGCGGAAAGGTTGTCCTGCGGTGCGGCGGTCATGGCGGCATCGGTATCGCGGAAAGGATCAAAGGATCATGGTGCCGGGAAGCGCGGCCCGAAGCAAAGCCCGCGACACGCCGGTCCGCCGCGATGCCGCGGACGGCTGGCGCGGTGTCCTGAAAATACCCTCGTCATTCCGGACGAACCCGCGAAGCGGGTGAGATCCGGAACGGGTGAGATCCGGAATCTGCTTCCGCTTGCCGCAAGACCACGGCAGATTACAAAGTCCATCCATGGACTCTGCCCTTCGGGCCTACGTTCGGTTGTTCAGTCGTTCCAGACGAATTTGTCCGGGTGCCTGCGCCGGCATGCCGGCGCAGACCCGGAATGACGACGTGAAATTTCCTTCCGGAACGCCGCCCTGGGGAAGCTCTGAACGAATGCGTGCTTGATTTGCGGGCGGCACATCCCTGTGCCGCACGGAAACCCTGATCAATCAGAGTTTCCCTAGCGGCGCGCGGCTTCCGCGTGCGCCAGCCAGTCGTCCAGCGCGCTGGCGGCGGGGCCGCTGATCGATATGATGCGCAGCCCCGACCATTGCCGGCCCGGCGTGCCGGCGTCCTCGGTCCACATGGTGTGCACGCCGGCCTCGATTTCGGCGAAGCTGCCGCGCGGACCGGGCAGGTGGAAACGCAACTGGTACAGCGCGTCGTCGCGCAGGGGCCGGTGCGCGATCAGCATCATGCCGTTGCGCGACAGGTTGCCGATCCGGCCGATGGTTTCGCCGGTCATGGTGTCCATGACCTCGATGGGCAGGTGCGAGGCCTTGCGCGGAGAAGTGCGGCGCTCCTGGTTCATGTGGCGGTCTCCGGCTGTGCGGCACCGCCGAATCTGCGCAGTCCGGCGATCACCGCGTTCCACACCCGATCGAGCAGGTTGTCGTCCGGTTTGGGCATCAGCCGTACCTGGCCCATCGCCATCAGGCGTGCCACCTGCTCCAGATGTCGTTCCGGCGCGGCCACGCCGCGCGCGTTCACCAGCAGGCAGTGCCCGCTGACCGGCGAGAACCAGGCCAGCTTGCGCGCCACGGTCTGGCCCTGCTGGTTGATGACGAAATCCAGCCAGGTGCCGAACGGCATCGCCTTCAGCGTGGCCAGCGCCTGCTGCTCCGCGGCGTTCAGCGGCGCCTTGGGCACGGCCCTTTCCTGTTTCGCGGCGTCCTCGCGTTCGCGATGGCGCGCCTTCAGCCGGATCGCAAGCTCGGTCTGGCTGGGCGTGTCGCCCCGCGCGGACGGCTCCGGCGGCAGGTTCAGCACGTGGCGGGTGATCTGTTCGGCTTCCGGCGCGTGCAGCCCGACCTGCGTCAGGCCCTGCTGCAGTTCCGCGCCCAGCCTGGCGGTGTCGCGCGCGGAGGGTTCGGCCAGCAACTGGTCGGCGGCGGCCAGGCGGCTGCGATAGACCTCGCTGTCCTCGCCATGGCGCAGGATCGACAGCGTCAGCGCATCGCCCCACGCCTGTTCCAGCAGGGCACGGGTCAGCGGCGCGACCTTGCGGCCCGCGAGCCGCTGGCTGATCGCGGCGTTGGCCCTGACGCGCGCCTGCTCCAGCCGGTCGCGGCCCTGCGCGGCTTCCACCTGGCGGCGTTCGGCGATTTCCGCGCGCCGCCGCAGCGTGCGGACGTGGCTTTCCAGATCATCGGCCTGCTGTTCGAACAGCGAAATGTCGCCGTTGAATTCGCCGGTGACGCGATCGACCACGCGCTGCAGCCGCTGGCCAAGCGCCGCGTCGTAGCTGCCGTCGGCGCGGTCCAGCCACAGGTTGGCGGTTTCCAGCAGGGTGTTGAGCAGGCGCCGCGCCGGATGGTTGCGGCGGGTGAAAAAGCTGCCGTCGGCCAGCGCGACCCGCAGCAGCGGTGCCTGCAGCCGCGCCAGCAGTTGCTGGGCCATGCCTTCGGCGCGGGTTTCTTCCAGAAGCCGGTCGAACAGCAGCGAGACCAGATCCATCACGTCGCGGTGTTCGGTCGAGAGTTGCGGCGACGGGCCCTCGGGCGTGGCCCGCCGCAGTTCCGCCAGCATTTCGTCCTGCATTTGCTGCACGCTGTGCGGGAGATCGGCGCCGGCCCGGAACGCCGGTGCAGGACGCGACTGCAGGGCGGCCAGCGCTTCCTGCAGTTCGTCGAGCGAGGCGGTGCGGCCGCTGCCCGCTGCGGCGCTGCCGATGCCCAGCGCGGCGCGGCGCGCGCCCAGCAGTTCGTGCAGCGTGCCCATCCCGATCGCGGGAAACGGCTGCGCGGCCGGCGGCCCGGCGGGTGGCGGTGCCCACGTGGTCGCGTCGTCCTGCGGCTGCGCCGCCGGTGCAGGCGGCGGCGCTTCCTGTTCGACGTTGCGGCGAGGCAGGTAGCTGCGCAGGTAGGGCAGGATGCCGTTGGCCTTCAGGTGTTCGTTGAGATCGGTGTAGAACGATTCCGACGCCACGAACAGGCGACGGTCGCACAGTTTGTAGAACAGCAGACGGTGCGCACGCGAAAGGCCCAGGTCGCGCGCCGCTTCGCCCAGCGCCTGCGCCAGCGCGTGCGGACCGACCGGCAGGTCGTCGCTGTCGGGCAGCGGCGAGGCCAGCAGCACCGCGTAGCGGTGGCACAGGTCAAACAGCACATGACCGGCGTGCAGTTCCGCGCGCGTGGAGATGTCGTCCAGCGCGATGGTTTCGTCGAATTCCTGCGGATCGATCAGGGTGAGATCGCCCTCGCCGCGAACCGGCTGCGTGGCCGGGCCGGGCCGGCCCAAAGCGACGAAGCGCGCTTCCAGCGCGGCCAGCACACGCGGCACCACGTCGGCGCGGTTGCGCTTGACTTCGCGCAGGCCTTCCAGCGCCTCCTGCTGCGCGTGGCCGCCGCTGGACTGCTCGGCCAGCCGGAACAGCTCCTGTTCCAGATCGGAAAGCGTGGCGCGCAGGATGGGCTCCAGCCGTGTGCCGCACTCGGCCAGTTGCTGCGCCAGCAACTGGCGCGCGCGTGACGACAGATCGTCACGCGCCGCCAGCGTGGCCGTGGCCTGCTGCACCGGCATACCGGCTGCCCCTGTCGGACCGGCGGTCCTTTCCGGTGGGATTCTAGGGAAGCGGCGGCCAAAGCGCCATGCGGCGGTTCGTGGCTAACGGCCTTGCGGCTGCCAAGTGAGTTCGATCCAGCCCGAACGGCCGGGCGTGGCATAGCCGCGCACCACGGTGTAGCTGCGGTCGGCCAGGTTCTGGGCGCGCAGGTGCAGGGCGAGATCGTGCGGCAGCGCGATGTTCAGCGTCGCGTTCACCAGCGCGAAACCGCCCAGCGGTCCGCCGATGTCCTCGCTGCGGCCCTGCGCGTACAGTTCCACGCCGGCGCTGACGCGCTCGCCGAAGTCGCGCGAGAGTTTCAGGTCGGTTTTGCGTTGGGGGCGGCGCAGCAGGGTCGCGCCGGTGTCCGCGTCGCGCGGGTTCTGCCAGGTCGCGGTGCCGGAGAAATGCCAGCCATCGGCCTGCCACGCCGCGGTCAGTTCCGCGCCGTCGATCCGCGCGCGCGCGACGTTCTCGGCCTGATTCAGCGGGCCGGTGAAATCGATCAGGTTGTCGATGTCGCTGTGATAACCCGCAAGCTTGAGGTTCCACGCCGCCGACGGCGTCCATTCCAGCGCGATCTCGCCGCTGCGCGAGCGTTCCGGCCGCAAATCCGGATTGCCCGCGAAGTAACCGGAATAACCGGGCGAATACAGTTCGTTGAGGTCGGGCGCGCGGAAGCCCTGGCCGAAATCTGCGGTGATCCGCCATTGCGGATCGAAGCGCCAGCCGACCGCGACCGAGCCGGTGGTGGCACCGCCGAACTGGCTGTTGTGGTCGTGGCGCGCCGCGACTTCCCAGTCGAGGCGTTCGAGATGTCCGTTCCAGCCGGCGAACACGCCCTCGTTGTGGCGGGGTTCGTCGTACATCGGGACCGTGCCGGAAGCGTCCGTGCTGATGCCGTGCTCACGCACGTAGTCGATCCCGGCGACCAGTTGCTGGTTTGCGCCGAGCGCGAACGCGTTCTGCCAGGTCAGGCTTTGCCGGCGCGACTTGAACAGCGAATCAAAGGCGCGCGTCAGCAGATCGCCGCGGTTGTCGCCCACACCGAGGTGATCGCTCCAGGCGTCGGTGATGGCGCCGTCGAGGTTGACGCCGAAGGTCTGGTTGATCGTGTGGGTGGTGCCGCCGGCGAATTCCACGTCGGCATCGTTGCGGTTCAGCGTGCCCGACAGGGTTTGCGTGCCGAGATTCAAGGTGCCTTGCGCAGCGAGGTTCTTGCTGCGGTAGCCGTCGTCTTCCGGGCTGTAGGCGAAGTTGTCCGGCGTGGTGTCGGGAAAGCCCGTGACGTGGCGGAGGCCCGCCAGCACGCTGAAACCGCCGCGTTCGCTCCATTGCCCGATCCCGGTGCTGCCGGAAGCGTCGTCGTGGCTGCCGTACTGCAGTGCGAGTCCAGCGCCCTGCAACTTGCGAGTGAAGATCTGGATCACGCCGCCGATCGCGTCCGAACCCCAGTACGCCGCACGCGGGCCGCGCACGATCTCGATCCGCTGGATCGCGTCCAGTGGAAACTGCGACCAGTCCACCGCGCCCGTCCCGACCGACGCCGCGCGCACGCCATCCACCAGCACCAGCACCTGGTTGGAATTGGTGCCGCGCAGGAACAGCGAGGTCTGCGCGCCGGGGCCGCCGCTGGGCACGATGTCCACGCCCGCCACGCCGCGCAGCAGATCGGTGAGGTCGGCGGCACCGCTCCGGTCGATCTCGGCGCGCGTGATCACGGTGACGTCGGACAGCGCGGCATCGACGGTCTGCGCGACGCGCGTGGCGGTGACCTCGACCGGCGATTGCGTGGTGATGGCCTGATCGGGAGACGTCTGCGCCCGTGCGCAAACAGCGGTCGTTGCGAGAACGGTGAAAAATGCACCAGCCGCCGTGCCTGGCCAAAAACTCCGTGGCCGCATTTTGACGTTTGCGATCAGGGGGGGTCGCAAAACAACGGAACGTTGGTACATGTCTGGACTCCGAAGCGCACACCCGCGTGGAGGCGCGACGGAGGGAGGGGGCAGGACGGCGCGCGGCCGTTCCCGACCGTCGCCCGCCGCGACGCCTGGAAACGGCGCACCGCGGCGGAAGCGCGGGGCGCCGAGCGCAGGCCGGTCTCCGGGCTCGCGAGCGATGTTCCGATTGACCGGAACATCAAGCGGATCGCCTTCCCGCGCTCGTCGCGCAGTGGCATGTGATCCGGTCGTACTCGCCTACCGTTGCGGGGGCAGCGCCGGCTTTTCACCGGCTTCCCGTTTCATCCAGCCACAGCGGCCCGCGATGCGCTCCGCCTGGGCAGAACGTTCGCGCAAGTCCGTGTGACTGGACACCTGCGAGCCGCGGACTTTAGCAGCGCGCGGCGCGTGCGATCAATCGTCCTCGCGTGCGGTGCACACGCGCAGATAACAGCCGCAGCGGCAGAGATTCCTGATTCCATCGATGTCGTCGTCGGACGGATCGGGTTTGCGCGCGAGCAGGTCGGCCGCCGCGATCAACATGCCGGGCCAACAATAACCGCACAGGATCGCGTCTTCATCAATCCATAGCATGTTGCAGGGGGGTACAGCGTGCGTCCGGTTTCGCCAGACCTTCGACCGTGGTGACGCGGCGGCCCTTCAGATTCTGCATCCGCAACTCGCAGGCGCGGGCAAGTTTGCCATCCATCGGCACGCTGTATGCGCCGCGGGTGGCGTTGTCGCAACCGTACTTGCAGCCGGTCAGGCGCAGCACGTCGCGCAGGCACCACAGCAGCGGCAGCGCGGAATCGCTGGTGTGGCGGAACGGCTCGCCGTTGACGAAAAGATCGATGCCCGGGCGGATCGGCTCGGCGTGATGCCGGGATCGATTTGCGGCAGGCGTGGCATCACGCGATTGTATTCGTTGCCTCTGTGCCGCTCGTCCTTCTATCTTCCGGCACATGCGTGGGGACGCCGGCCGGCGCACGATGCGCGCATCGGGCCGGACGATCGAATTCCCGCGCGGTTGGAGTGCAGAGGAGAGCCGCCATGTCTCTTCCACTCGGATGGTGGTCCTGGTTTTCGATCAACATGATCCACTGGCTCGCACCAAGTCTGGTGCTGGCGGCGATTTGCTTGGCCGTGGTGCGGAACGCCGAACACCGCTGGCTGCTGCCGCTTGCGGCCCTGCTTTTGACGTTCGACATGGCGCTGGTCACGGCGCCACATGTCGGAATCTTCTCGCGCTTCGCATGGAACTGGCAGGGCAAGCTGCTGGAGAGCGCGTGGCCGCTTCTGCTCGGCGCGACCGGAACGCTTTATTCGTTGCGCACGATCGGATTTGCGGCTCCGCGGCGTGACAGTTGGCCGGGAGTGCTGGTCGCCGCCGCGCTGGCACTTGCTTTCGCAAGCGCGGTGAACTTCGCGGGGCCGATGCGCATGCCGGTCGATGCCGAAACCGCCTGGTTCGAATCGACCCTGCCGGGCTGGTCGGAGGAGCTGCTCTTTCGCGGCGTGCTGCTGTGGGCCACCAATGAGGTGTTCGGCCGCCCGTGGCGATTCGCCGGCGCGCAGGTGGGTTGGGGCTGGATCATCACCACGCTGCTGTTCGCGACCATGCATCTCACGCTGGTGGATCATCAATTGCATCTGCACTTGTCGTGGATGGGTTTTGCCACGGCGGCATTCGCCGGTGCGGTGCTGGGCTGGGTGCGCGAGCGTTCCGGCAGCTTGTGGCCCGGCATGGTGCTGCACAATTTGATCGACATGACCGCGGTCGCGGCGGGCGTCTTCGGCTGACGCCCCGCGCCGGTGGCGATCGGCGGTGGCAGTGCCGGCCGGGGAGTCACTCGTCGCCGCGATGCGCTTCGACCCGCGCGGTGCCGTTCGCATCCACGCGCACGACCAGCTCGATGGGTTGGCAGCATACCGTGCAGTCTTCGATGCAATTGCCGTCGGAGGACTCGACGTGCACGTCGGTCGGTGCGCCGCAGTAGGGACAGGTGATCTGGATGAGTTGTTGCATCTGATGAGAAGTGCGGACAACGGAGCGCTTGGTCACGGATGGCAGTTCTCGTCTGCTTTTTTATTTTTGCGATCAGGGATGGTCGCACAAAACAGCTCGATCACGTCGTTGAGAAAGCGCCGGCCCAGCTCGGTCGCGTGCAGCGTTTTCGGGTCGTTTTGCAGCCAGCCGCGTTCGCGAGCAGCCCGCAACGGGATTGCGATGGAATCCGGCGGCAAGCCCGTGCGCTTGGCAAATTCATCCAGCGGCACGCCTTCGATCAGCCGCAAGGCATTCAACATGTATTCGAACGGCAGTTCCGCGTGCTCAACCTGCGCGTCGCCGCTGATGCGCGCGTCGCTCGCCGCGCCTTCGAGATAAGCGCGGGGATGCTTCACCTTCCAGCGGCGGCGAACATGGAGTTGCGCTCTTCCGAGTCCCGGGAGACTCGCCGCTCCTGCGGCTCGCCCTTCGGGCCGGCTTCGCCGTTCGCTCCGGCATCCTGCCTCCGCAGTCCGGGTCCCGAGTCCCGTCAACTTTCCGTGCGCGCCGGCGCCGATCCCGAGGTAGTCACCGAACGTCCAGTAATTGAGATTGTGCGTGCAACGCCGCCCCGCTTGCGCGTAGGCCGAGACCTCGTACTGCGCGTAGCCGGCTTCGGCCAGCTGTGCCTGACAGGCCTCCTGCATGTCCCATGCGGCATCGTGATCCGGCAGCGGTGGTGGACGCTTCGCGAACGGCGTGCCTGGTTCCAGCGTCAACTGGTAGTGCGAGATGTGCGCGGGCTGCAGCGCGATGGCGCGCTCGATGTCGTGCAGCGCCTGATCCGGCGTCTGCCGCGGCAGCGCGTACATCAGATCCAGATTGATGTTGTCGAAACCGGCGTCCTGAGCCAGCTTCACCGCGGCCTCGGCTTCGGCGGACGAATGGATGCGCCCGAGTGCGCGCAACTTCTCGTCGTCGAAACTCTGCACGCCGAAGCTGATCCGGTTGACGCCGGCCTGCCGGTAGCCGTCGAAGCGGCCGTGCTCGACCGTGCCCGGATTGGTTTCCAGCGTGATCTCGCAGCCACGCGTGAAAGCCAGCCGCGCCGCGGCGCCCTCGAGGATTTCCGCGATCGCATCCGGCGGGAACAGGCTGGGCGTGCCACCACCGAAAAACACGCTGATGATTTCGCGTCCGGCGATCGCATCGCCGAAATCGCGCAGGTCACCGTCCAGATCGGCCAGCAATGCGGCGACATATTCGTGCACCGGCAACGCGCCGCGGAGCCCGTGCGAATTGAAATCGCAGTACGGGCATTTTTTCACGCACCACGGGATGTGGATGTAGAGGGACAACGGGACTCGGGACTCGGGACCCGGGACCCGACTCCAGAGGTCCGAGGAAGTCCCGGACGCGGCCGCCCGCGATGGCATTGCCACTGGATCGCGCAGAACCGACATTCAGTGCTCCCGAGTCCCGGGTCCCGGATCCCGGGTCCCGATCAATTCGCGCAATCGCGCCAGCGCCTGTCCGCGATGGCTGATCCGGTTCTTCAACGCAGGTTCCAGTTCCGCCGCGCTGAGGCCCCCGCCGTCATCGGGCAGGAACACCGGGTCGTAGCCGAAGCCGCGATCGCCGCGCGGCGCGCGCAGGATGCGGCCGGGCCAGCGCGCGTGCGCGATCAGCGGATCGGGATCGTCGGTGGATCGCAGCAATGCCAGCACGCACACGAAATGCGCGGTGCGCTTTTCATCCGGCACGCCGTCGAGCAAGCGCAGCAGCTTGTCGATGTTCGCCTGCGCGTTGCCATGCCCGCCCGCGTAGCGCGCGGAATACAGCCCCGGCGCGCCGTCGAGCGCATCCACGCACAGCCCGGAATCGTCGCCCAGCGCGGGCAAGCCCGATGCGCGTGCGGCGTGACGGGCCTTCAGGATCGCGTTTTCGACGAAGGTCGATCCCGTTTCGTCGGCATCATCGATGCCGAGTTCCGATTGCGCGATCACTTCAATGCCGGAGCCCTCGAACAACTCGCGCAATTCGGCGAGTTTGCCGGCGTTGCCGCTGGCGAGGACGAGTTTCATCCGCTTTCCCCGTTCGCCTCGGAAGGGGCCCGGAGCGCGGACGGGAGCCGTTCCCGGCATGTCGCCTCCGCTCCGACGATTCCCCACACGTGGAGGAGGGGATCGAGCTTGCAGGATGCGTTCACCTAGATGCCAACGCCTGCCGCTGGAATGCGATCAGCTCGGCGATGCCCTTCCGGGCCAGCGCCAGCATCGCGTCGATGTCCTCGTGCCGGAAGGCGTGGCCCTCGGCGGTGCCCTGCAGCTCGATGAAACCGTCGCCGTCGTTCATCACGATGTTCATGTCGGTGTCGCAGTCGCTGTCCTCGGCATAGTCGAGATCCAGCACCGGCACGCCGCGGTAGATGCCCACTGACACCGCGGCGACCGCGCCGTGGATCGGGTTGCGTTGCAGGTTCTCGCGCTGCATCAACAGGTTCACCGCATCGACCAGCGCGACGTAGGCGCCGGTGATCGCCGCGGTGCGGGTGCCGCCGTCGGCCTGCAGCACGTCGCAGTCCAGCGTGATCACGCGCTCGCCCAGTGCCGCGCGGTCCACGCAGGCGCGCAGCGAGCGTCCGATCAGGCGCTGGATCTCCATGGTGCGTCCGCCCTGCGCGCCGCGCACGGCTTCGCGCTGCGTGCGTTCGGAGGTCGCGCGCGGCAGCATGCCGTATTCGGCGGTGCCCCAGCCTTCGCCCTTGCCGCGCAGCCACGGCGGCACCCGGTCCTCGATGCTGGCGGTGCACAGCACGCGGGTGTCGCCGCAGGCGATCAGCACCGAACCCTCGGCGTGGCGCGTGTAGTGCCGTTCGATCGTGACCCGGCGCAACTGGTCGGGCGCGCGGCCGGAGGGACGTGTGATCGGCATGAAAAAAGCTGACCGCGATGGGCTGCACAGTTTACCATCGCGTCATTCCCGGACCGGACACCGCCATGATACGGAGCATGACCGCGTATGCGAACGCGGAAAACACCACGCCGCAGGGCTGGCTGGCGTGCGAGTTGCGCGCGGTCAATCACCGTTTCCTGGAAACCGGCGTGCGCCTGCCCGACGAACTGCGCACGCTGGAACCCGCGGTGCGCGAACGGATCGCGGCGCGGCTGTCGCGCGGCAAGGTGGATGTCACGCTGCGCTACCGCGCGCCCCCGGCGGCGGCCGACCTGCTGCTGGACCAGCGCACCGCCGAGCAGCTCGCGCTGGTCGCGCAGGAATTGAAGGCGCGCTTCCCGCAGCTCGCCACCGACTTCGCCGGGCTGCTGGACTGGCCCGGCCTGCTGGTGAAGCCGGAACTCGACCAGGCGGGGCTCGCGCAGGCCGCGCTCGCGCTGCTCGAGCGCACGCTGGACGAATTCATTGCCGGCCGCGAGCGCGAGGGCGAAAAACTGGCGCTCGCGCTGCGCGAGCGGCTGGATGCCGTCGAGCGGATCGTTGCCGGCATCCGCGCCATGCTGCCCGAGATCCGCGCGGCGCTGCGCACGAAACTCGAAACGCGGCTGGCCGAGCTGAAACAGTCCGCCGGCCATCAAGGCTATGACCCGGGAAGGCTGGAACAGGAACTGGTCCTGCAACTGTCGCGGATCGACGTGGACGAGGAACTCGATCGTCTTGCCGCGCACGTCGGCGAAGCACGGCGGATTCTCGAGCTCGACGAGCCCGTGGGACGCCGCCTCGACTTCCTGATGCAGGAATTCAACCGCGAGGCCAACACGCTGGGCTCCAAGTCCGCCGATCCGCGCACCACCCGCGAGGTGGTGGACCTGAAGGTGCTGATCGAGCAGATGCGCGAGCAGGTGCAAAACTTGGAATGACGTTTCAGGCTGTCCGAAGCCGTCCAATCTGAACACCGCACGCCCGTCAAGCCCGCATAAAGCGGGCTTTTTTGTGTCCAAAGTTGTCCGCTTGCGTCCGATGCCATCCGGCTGTAGTGTCGTACCCACACCCGTACCTTGGGTACGAAGTTAACGGTTTTATGGGTACGGCGAATCAATGAGGAAACACCGATGGGCAAGCTTACCGACGTGCAGATTCGGCAATGGATCGCCAGCGGCACGCGATTCGAGGGCAAGGGCGACGGTGGCGGGCTGACATTGCGGTTTCGGGCTGCGGATGCCGTTCCGCGCTGGCTGTTTCGCTACACGATGGCGGGCAAGGATCGGATCATGCATATCGGCAGCTATGCCGATCTGTCTCTTGCCGAAGCGCGCAAGACGGCGAAGGAACTGCGCGCCCGCGTGGCGCTGGGTTATGACGTAGCCGCCGAGAAGCGCGAGCGCAAGGCGCAAGCCGCCGCCAAGATCGAGGCCGAACGAAATGCCATCACCGTGGGCAAGCTGGCGGACGAATACCTTGCTGAGCGCATCATCGGGCGCTGGAAGCATCCGAACATCGTGCGCAGCCGGATCGAGCGCGACATAAAACCCGCCATCGGGAGCCTTGCATTGGCGGACGTGAAACCTTCGCACATAGACGCGCTGCTGAAAGGCATCGTGAAGCGCGGCGCGCCGACAATGGCGACGGACGTGCTGCGCTGGCTCAAGCGGATGTTCGATTACGCGGTGAAACGGGAAATGATGCAGACCAATCCTGCCGCCGCCTTTGATCCTTCGGATGCCGGGGGCACGGAAAAACCCCGTCAGCGCTGGCTCACGCGCGCGGAACTGGCACGGCTATTCGCCGCGATGAAGGCCGCAAGGGGTTGGACTTACGAGAACACGCTGACGGTCAAGCTGCTGTTGATGTTGGCCGTACGCAAGTCGGAGTTGATCGGCGCACGCATCGCCGAGTTTGACCTTGATGCTGCTGTCTGGCACTTGCCAGCGGAGCGCACGAAGACCGGCGCGGCCATAGACATACCCTTGCCGCACCAAGCCGTCGAATGCCTGCGCGAACTGGTGCGATTGGCGGGCCACAGCGAATGGCTATTGCCAGCGCGCAAGATGCAGACACGGATGATCCCGCACATCGACCCCAATACCGTCAACGCTGCGCTGGCCAAGAGCATCCGCCCGATAATGGGCAATTGCGAGACGTTCGTGCTGCACGACTTCCGCCGCACCGCGCGCACGCACTTGGAAGCGCTGGGCGTTGCGCCGCACGTTGCCGAGCGTTGCTTGAATCACAAGCTGAAAGGCGTTGTCGGCATCTACAACCGGCACGATTACTTCGCCGAACGCAAGGCCGCATTGCAGGCATGGGCCGACCTGCTGGGCGAGCTTGAAGCGGGAGAGGCGGATAAGGTTGTACCGATCAAACGCAAGGCAGGATGATCCAGTTACACCGCGCCTAGGCTGATCCCCGAACACCCGGACACCCTGCCGGGCTGGCGCGGTTTCTTTATCAGGGCGCGAGGGTGCGCGTATGCGGTACAGGCCGAATACTGATCCCGTTGAATACTTGCTGGAACGCGAGTTTCCCGCGTACCGATCCGTGATGCTGGCGCACGCGCAACCTATCAGCAGGCACACGCGGCCCGTCTCCGCAGGCACCCGCGAATGGCGAGCGTTAATGCAGGCGAAGATCGAGGAGCGGCGCAAGGAGCTGGAAGCCTTATCGGTCGCGGAGCGGACGCGGCTTGTCGAGACTGCACGCGCGAAGGAATTGGAGGAATGGAAACAGAAAGCCGAGCAAGAAGAGCGGGCACGTTTCTTCAATCAGCCGCATGCACGCGCCGACCTCGACCATTGGGGGAAGATGGCCTATTGGTCATTGGATGAAGGCATCGCACTGAGTTTCGGCAGAGAACCGCGTGTTGTCACGTGGAAGTCCGTTGAGCCGCTTGTGCAAGTATCCCCATTTGCCAAGCAATTCGCGGACAGGCGCGAGATTGCCATTCGTGCCGCAGTGGTGAATGAGATCGCCCAGAGCAATATCCCCGGCGCATTCATCGCGTGGGCCAAGCGCATCGGATGGTCGTTCCCGCCAGAGCTTGAATCGAAAGTCGCCGAGCGGGGGCCGATTGCAGACTGGCGCAGCATGTACGAACAGGAGCGAACGGTGCACGCTGCGACGATTCAACGGGCGAACGCGCGCATCGCAGAACTGGAAGAGGCGCTTGCCAAAGCGAAGGACGCCGCTTCGCACCGCTGGCCGTGGGGCACCTACGAAACAGAACTGTTGCGCAAGCTCGCTGCAACGGCGCAACAATTTTGGCTGAACTACGATCCAAGCGACCCGAGCACGGCAGTCAATAACGATACGATTGTTGCGTGGCTCCAACAGAAAGATGTTTCGAATCGCATCGCGAAGGCAATCGCCACAATCTTGCGCGCCGACGGGCTGCCAACGGGGCCGCGCTGAACAGTTGGTGCAACCCACGAATGCCGCATAAGGCTGCGGGCTTCAGCGGTTCATAACACCCATTCTCACCCCACGAGTGCAACGGATTCCGCCTATTCAAGTGCGGTTTCATGCGTAAATTGATCGGCCATGTTCAACGACGGCCAGTATTGGCCGAAGGAAAGCAACATGGCTGCAACACCGCTTCCCGCTGCCGGATTCCTGCGCCAGCGCCAAATCATCGGCGACCCGAAAGCCGATCCCCCGATTCCGCCAATCGTGCCCGTCTCGCGTTCGTCGTGGTGGGCAGGCGTCCGCGCTGGACGCTACCCGCGCCCCGTGCGGCTTGGGCCGAAAACTACGGCATGGCGCGTTGAGGACATCCGCGCGCTGATCGAGCGGCTTGCCGCCGGGGAGGCCGCATGAACACCTGCCAGAAACGAACAAGCCCGGCTGGCACCGGGCTTGCGCATCGCAAAGCATTTTCCGGGACTGATTCTACCACTGCGCTGCGCGCGCTGTATGGTGCTAGCAAAGCGCCGATAAGCGCAAAGCGCCTGCCCGTTGACTGGCGCGACCGCCTGCCCGATCCCGCAAGCTACTACGCGCAGCACGTCAAGCTCACCGGGCCGAACAGTAGCGGCTACGCGCAAGGCCGCTGCCCATTCCACGATGACCACAACGCAAGTCTGAGCGTGCACGTTATCGGGCGTGGTTTGTGGAAGTGTTTTGCATCCTGCGGCGGCGGCGACATGGTGGGCTTCCACATGCGGCTCACCGGCAAGGCGTTCCGCGATGCCGTGTGCGAGCTGATCGGGAGCCGGCCATGAGTGCCGTCATGGTCGAGACGCCGAAAGATGCCGCGCGCCGGTTGGCCGCTGGTGCAATGCGCGATGGATTCAAGCCGACAGCACTGCATGAGTATCACAACGCCGATGGCACGCCGGCTTATTGGCGCATCCGCTGCAAGCATCCGAAGGGCGACAAGTGGATAAGGCCGATGCGCTGGAACGGCCACGGCTACGAAATAGGCGAGCCGCAATTCCCGAACGGCAAGCCGCTTTATCGCCTGCCCGAACTGCTGGCCGCCGATCATGCCGAGCCGGTTTTCATCGTGGAAGGCGAAGCCTGCGCCGACGCGCTGGCGAAACTCGGATTGACCGCCACAACATCCGGCGGCGCAACGAGTGTGGACGGCGCGGATTGGTCGAGCCTGCGCGGCCGCAAGGTCACAATCTGGCCGGACAATGACACGCCTGGCGCGGAGTATGCGGCGGACGTTATCGCAAAGTGCGATAAGTGCGATGTTCGGTTGATTGCGCCGGACATAGTGCAGGGATTGCCGGACGGCGGCGACGTGGTGGATTGGCTCGCCGCGCATCCTGCCTCCACGGCGGATGACATTCGCGCACTGGCGACGGTTGAACCGCCGATACCGCAACGGATCGAGCCGACGCCGCTACCCGATCCTCTCCCGCGCGTTCCTGCTTTCGATGCGGCGCTGCTGCCGGATGCGGTGCGGACATGGTGCGAGGACGCTGCCGAAGGCCTGCAAGTGCCGCTGGATTTTCTGGCGGTTCCTGCGATGGTTGCGCTGGCGGGCGCGATTGGCCGCAGCATCGGGCTTGCGATGAAACGCAACGACCGTTGGCTTGAACGGCCGCTGTTGTGGGGTTGCGTCATCGGCAGGCCGAGCAGCGGCAAGAGTCCCGCCTTGAATCCCGCACGGCGGATGCTGGAACGGCTCGCACGCGTGGAACGCGACGCCTACGAATCGGCACTGCGCGACTACGAAGCGCGCGCGCTGGTCGCGGAAGCGGGCAAGTCGAATGCGAAAGACGCGATCAAGGCGGCGCTGAAAAGGAATGATTCGACCGCAGCGCGCAGCGCCGCCGATAGCGCACTGTTTGCGGAGGAACCGCCCAGTGAGCCGCGCATAGTCACGAATGATGCGACGGTCGAAAAACTCGGCGAGCTGCTGAATCAGAATCCGCGCGGGCTGGTGCAATTCCGCGACGAACTGGCGGGCTGGCTGGCGTCACTTGATCGTGAGGGCCGCGAAGGCGACCGCGCTTTCTGGCTGGAATGCTGGAACGGCCACGGCGCGTTCACTGTGGATCGCATTGGACGCGGCACCGTACATATAGACGCCTGCGCGATGTCATTGCTTGGCGGAATGCAGCCCGGCAAATTGGCCGAGTATGTACGTGGCGTGGTACGCGGCGGCTTTGCCGATGATGGGCTGATCCAGCGCCTGCAATTGGCCGTCTATCCTGACCTGCCGGCAAGCTGGCGTTATACGGATCGCGCGCCCGATCCACACGCCGAGGCGCACGCATGGGAAACGTTCAAGCGTTTGCGCCAGCTTGATCCGGTAGCGGTAGGCGCAGAATCTGCGCCGTGGGCGGACGTGCCTTTCATCCGCTTTGACGATGAGGCACAAGCGCTGCTGATCGAATGGATCGAGCCGCATATGCAGAGGCTGCGCGAAGGCAGCGAACCGCCATGGATCGAATCGCACCTTGCCAAGTATCAGTCCCTTGTCGGGCGGCTGGCGCTGGTGCTGCATCTTGCCGACGGCCACAACGGCGCAGTGTCGGCGGACACGCTGGCAAAGGCGCTGGACTGGTGCGCCTATCTTGAAGGCCACGCGCGACGCATCTATGCGCCGGCAACAGACGGCGGCTTATCCGGCGCGCACCTGATTCTGAAACGTCGCGCCGAACTCGGCGAGCGATTCACCGCGCGCGATCTATACCGCAGGGGCTGGTCGGGCTTGGCCGATCCGGATGCGGCGCAAGCGGCAGTGGACGTGCTGCTGGAGTACGGGCACCTGATTTCTATCGAGGTCGAAACCGGCGGACGCCCGACCATCGCCTACGGATGGACTTCATGAACTGGCAAGCGCGACTGGCCGAACGGCGGCAAACTTTTCAGAAACGGTCATACGGTGAACTGACAAAACCGCCAAAAGACCCTTTTGTCAGTTTTGGCAGTAAGCAGGATCGCCATTTTCAGAGTGGCGAGACAAGCTCGGCGATTCTCCGCGCGCACCTGCTGACACTGGCCGAGCGGCACTCCATGGATGTCGGGATCGTCCATGCGCTGCCGCAAGCGGACGTGGAAGCCTGCACCGGCCTGCCCGATGAAACGCTGCTGGCCTACCTGTACACACTGGCCGATGACGCGGAGCGCAGGGCCGGAAGGGTTCCTGAGGGAGATACCGCCGCCGTGTTGTGTAGATCGTGCGGGCCGGTATATCTGCACCCAAGCATCGCCGCCGTGCTGCCCGTGGTGAACGGCTGGCCGCGCGCGCTGGGCTGCCCGTGGTGTTTCATCCCGAAGGATGGACGCATGAGCATTCCGCGCCCGAACGTCACGTGCGGCACCTGCACGCACTTCATCCCGGACAAGATCAATCCGCAAGGGGGGGCGGGAAGCTGCAAGCTCGGCATCACGCCAAAACGTACGCCGCTGCCGTTCACCGCACAGTATTGCGGACGCTACCGACCATTGAATCGCAACACGGAGAACACGCCATGAATCGCAAAACCGAAACCGAGCCGATGCTGCGCGGGCGCGCACCGCACCGGCGCACGCAATCGGATTACATGGGCGCGCTGCTGGACAAGGTGACGCTGGAAACGTGGGGCGAAGTCATCGATGCCACGATTGCGAAAGCGAAGGATGGCGATGCACCAGCGCGCGCGTTCCTGGCCGCCTATCTGGTGGGCAAGCCGACAACGGAAGCCGCCACACCGCTTGCGATCACGGCGGAACGAATCAGTGGCGATGATGCGCTGGCGGACAAGCTCACCAGTGAGCTAACGAACTGGCACATGGACGACGACGAAAAGGAAGCGATCCGCGAAGCCGTGGCCGCCGAACTGCCCGCGCATATCGAGCCGCAACCGTGAGCTATTCGGGCGGCTGGCGTCCGCATATCGAATCCGCCTTGTGTCTGAACTTGCGGCGCATGTTCGCGCTGGGTGCACTGCGGGCAGGTTCCGAGACGTGGGGTACATGGCACTGGACGCGCGACGGCGAGCAAACGGCATGCATCGGCTATCGCGGGACGCTGGGCACCGATGACGGCACGCTCGCGCTGGACTACTCGCAAGGCACTGGCGACGAACGCCGCGCCATCACCTGCACGATTCGCCTTGAAACCGTACCGTGTCACTACGGCGGGCGGCGCTGGCTGTTCGTTTGCCCATATACCGGGCGGCGCGCGCTGAAGCTCTACAAGTGGGCGAGCATCGAATGGTTTTGCCATCGCACCGCGATCCGGCCATTGCCGACCTACGCCAGTCAGCGCGACGGCGGGGGCGACCGCATCATGCGGCAACGCTGGGCACTGCGGCGCAAGATCGGCGACACGTACAGCGACCTTTTCGGCGAGCCGTTCAAGCCGAAATGGATGCGCTGGCGCACCTTCGAGCGGTACGCAACGCGCGATGCCGAACTGGCCGAGCGTGAGACACCCTACTTCGCGCGCCTGCTGGGCCGAATGGGCATTGATATACCCGGGTTAGACTAACGATTTAGGCTTTGTGAGAATGCGCAAGGCTGCCGACATCCGCTTGCGTGCCGAGCGCCGCACGGGCGAGCTGCTAAAAGAGCTGGCGCGCGTTTCGCCGAAAGAGCGCGCCACGGCTGGCGGCAACGCCAAGGCTGCTTTGTCGCGCGACGGGACGAAGCAAGAAATAGAACCTTCCGAATACGCCGCGACATTGGAACGCACCTGGCCTGAGCAGGCAAACCGCGAGCCGGTATCAGGCGCTGGCGAACGTGCCGATATACTGCCGTGTCATCTTGTGCGCCGATAGATAAGGCCGTACCCATGCCCGTACCCAATCGCTTTCACGTATTGGAAGAACCGCACAGCGAAGCGGTTTTTCAGCCCTACTCGTGATTCAGGTGCGTCGCTGCGGGACGCGTCGCTCTGACGGGCTGCGCTATCATACACATCCTGAGGTGTATATGAACACGCGCACCAACATCGTGATCGACGACAAATTGATCAAGCGCGCCATGAAGGCGACCGGCGCGAAGACCAAGCGCGAGGCCGTGGACATCGCCTTGCGCAGCGTCGTGCAGGCCGCCAGCCGGAAAAACATCCTGGATCTGGTCGGACAGAACCTGATCGACCCGGATTACGACGTGCGGGTCGCACGCGGAAAGCGGCCCCATGATTCTCGTTGACAGCACGGTATGGATTGACTTGTTGCGGCAGCGCGATTCCGTGCACGTCGCCGTGTTGCGCGACCTGTTGGGCCGGCGCAGGGCGGCGGTTTCACCGCTGATTTATCAGGAAGTCCTGCAAGGCGCCGCGTCGCCGGAGCATTTCCGGCAACTCGACGGGTATTTCTCCGGTTTGCCGGTTCTGCATACGGATTCGCCCATGCGCCTGCACGCAGCCGCGGCGCGGCTGTACGCGCGTTGCCGTTGGGAGGGCCTCGCCCCACGGAATGGCCACGATTGCGTGATCGCGCAAACGGCGATCGAGCATGGGGTACCGCTGTTGGCGAACGATCGCGATTTCGAAACCATGGCGGATGTCGAACCGCGGTTGCGGCTGTATCGCACGAAAGGCGGTCGCCCGTGAGCGGCGGACACGAGACAGGCAAATTGTTCATCGTCGCCGCGCCGTCGGGGGCGGGCAAATCGACGCTGGTGAACGCGCTGCTGGCGCGCGAGCCGGACATCGTGCTGTCGATTTCCTACACCGATCGCGCGCCGCGGCCGAACGAATCGGACGGCAAGCATTACCACTTCGTGACGCCGGATGTGTTCGACGCCATGGCCGCGCGCGGCGATTTCTACGAGTACGCGATCGTGCTGGGCGACCGCAAGGGCACGGCGCGCACGGCGGTCGAGCCGATCCTCGCGACCGGCCGCGACGTGCTGCTGGAAATCGACTGGCAGGGCGCGCGCCAGGTGCGCAAGGCCAAACCCGATTGCGTCTCGATCTTCATCCTGCCGCCGTCGCGCGCGGAACTGGAACGCCGCCTGCGTGCGCGCGCCACCGACAGCGAGGCGACCATCGAACGGCGTCTCGCGGTGTCGCGCGAGGAAATTTCGCACGCGCACGAGTTCGACTGCATCGTCGTCAACGACCGCTTCGACGACGCGCTGGCACAGTTGCAGGCCATCGTGCGCGCGGCGCGCGCGGGCGGCCCGTTGCCGAAGGAACGGCACGCAGCGCTGATCCGGCAGTTGCTGGCCCCTTGAAACCGGCCGTGCTTGGCGCAATCACGGTGCTGCGCTAACGTAGCCCCGATATGCCCGTCGATTCCGCCTCCCTGTCAACGAGCGAACACGCCGCCGGTGCCGGGATTTCTTCCGATGCGCTGGTGCAGGTGCGCGGGCTGCGCACGCGCATCGGCGGCAAGATCATCTTCGACGGGCTGGATCTCGAGGTGCCGCGCGGCAGCGTGACCGCGATCATGGGTCCGTCCGGCACCGGTAAGACCACGCTGCTCAGGCACCTGACCGGCCAGTTGCGTCCCGATGCCGGCAGCGTGCGGGTGGACGGCCGCGAGGTGACCACACTGTCGCGGCATGCGCTGTTCGAGCTGCGCGAGCGGATCGGTTTCCTGTTCCAGAATTCGGCGCTGCTCACCGACTTCAGCGTGTTCGAGAACGTCGCCTTCCCGCTGCGCCAGCACACCCGGCTGCCGGAGGAACTGATCCGCAACGTGGTGCTGACCAAGCTGCAGGCGGTGGGCCTGCGCGGCGCGGCCAACCTGATGCCCAGCGAACTGTCCGGCGGCATGGCGCGGCGCGTGGCGCTGGCGCGCGCGATCGTGTTCGATCCCATGCTGATCCTGTACGACGAGCCGTTCGTGGGCCTCGATCCGATCGCGTTGAACCAGGTGCTGCGCCTGATCGCGACGCTCAACCGCACGCTCGGCATCACCTCGATCCTGGTCGCGCACGAGCTGGCGGCGGTACGCCGTGTCGCCCACCATGTCTATCTGATCGCCGACGGCAGGCTGGTGGCGCAGGGCGCGCCCGACCAGCTCGCGCGCGAGGACTCGCCGTGGACGCGGCAGTTCTTCGGCGGTGAGGCCGACGGTCCCGTGCCGTTCCAGTATCCGGCGCCGGACTACGCGGCCGACCTCGGTTTCGCGGGAGCGGCGCGATGAGCGCGAACCTGCGCCGCAACTTCATGCTGGATGGCATCGCGCGGGCCGGCGAATGCGGGCTGTTCTTCGTCGCGGTGATAGCCGCGCTGCCCGGCAGCCTCCGGCACCTGCGCGAACTGTGCCGGCAGGTCTGGTTCGTGGGCGCGATGAGCCTGGTGATCGTGATGACCTGCGGGCTGTTCGTCGGCATGGTGCTGGCGTTGCAGCTCTACTACACGCTGTCGATCTTCGGCGGCACCGCGGCGCTGGGCACCGTGGTCGCGCTGAGCCTGTTCCGTGAACTGGGGCCGGTGGTGACGGCGCTGCTGGTGGCCGGCCGGGCGGGCACCGCGGTCACCGCGGAGATCGGGCTGATGCGCGCCACCGACCAGCTCGACGCGATGGCGATGATGGCGGTCGATCCGATGGCCTACGTCGCGGCGCCGCGTTTCCTCGCCGGCGTGATCGCGATGCCGTTGCTGGCCTGCGTGTTCAACGCGATGGGCATCTTCGGCGGCCACCTGGTCGGCGTGACCTGGCTCGGCCTCGACAACGGCACGTTCTGGGGCAACATGACCGCCACCGTGGACCTCTACAAGGACGTGCTGGACGGTTTCTACAAGAGCATCGTGTTCGGCGGCGTGGTCAGCCTGATCGCGGTATTCCAGGGTTACACCGCGCCGCCCACCAGCGAGGGGGTCGCCTACTCGACCACCCGCACCGTGGTGTTTTCCTCGATCGTGATCCTGGCGCTGGATTTCGTGATGACCGCGTTCTTGACATGACCGAGTTTGCCTCTATCTCTGTTTCCCGTCATTCCGGCGGAAGCCGGAATCCATTTTGCTGTCTCGCAAGAAAGCCACGTTCCGCTCGCTCACGCGAGCGGGCTACTTTTGTTTCGGCAAAAGTAGCCAAAACCATTGCGCCTGGCACGACGGTTTCGGCAGCGTCGTGTTGCCGAAACTTCCCTGCGCTTCTCGCGCCAAGCGGGCCGGCGCGAACCCGCACATCCTTGTGCTCGAACATGCGCGCCTTGCTCCCGCTTGGCGCTGCGATGCTCGGCATCGTGCAAAGGCGCGACAAAGAACTCCATTTCTTCGACGGCCATCCATGGCCTGTTCACTGGGCGCTTTCGCCGTTCCGGATATCAACACAATGAACCCTCGCCCCTCCTACGCCATCGGCACCGGACTGTTCATCCTGCTCGGCTTCGCCGCGTTGGTGTATCTGGCCACCCAGACCACCTCGGTGGCCAACGTGCACCAGGGCCACAGTTACATCATCAAGGCGCGTTTCCAGAACGTGGGCCAGTTGAAGGAACGCGCGCCGGTCAAGATCGCGGGCGTGCGCATCGGCAGCGTGCAGTCGATCCAGCTGGAACCGCAGCGGATGGACGCGCTGGTGACGATGGCGATCGACGACCGCTACAACGACATTCCCGACGATTCGTCGGCGGCGATATTCACCGCGGGTTTACTGGGCGACCAGTACGTTGGCATCGAACCGGGCGGCTCCCCGCAGTTCCTCAAGAACGGCGACGAACTGGTGCTGACTCAGTCGGCGATGCGGCTGGAGGATCTGATCGGCAAATTCCTGGTGAACGGCGGCCCCCCATCCGGCAAGACCGGCGCGGCGCCGGCCGCCAGCGCCGGTGCGCCGCCCGCATCCGGCAAGCATTGAACCATTTCCGCCGGCGCTCCCGCCGTGCGGTCCGAGGAGATCATCATGTTGCGAATCCCCACCCTGGTCCTGACCGGTGTGCTGCTGCTGGCGGCGTTCGCCGCGCCGTCCGTCGCGGCCACGGAACAGACGCCCCAGCAGATCGTGCAGGGCATCGCCGACCAGCTCGGCAAGGCGGTGGAGGGCCATCAGCAGGAATTGCGCCAGAATCCCGAGAAAACGATCCAGATCATCAACAAGCTGTTCCTGCCGCACTTCGACATCGACTACGCCTCGCTGCTGGTGCTGGGGCGGCACGCGCGCGAGGCGACACCGGCGCAGCGCGTGGCGTTCGCCAAGGCGTTCTACAATTCGATCACGCACCGTTACGCGGAAGGACTGGTCAATTACACCAAGGGCAGCGTCAAGGTGCTGCCCGCGCAGGGCGATCTCGACCAGCGCCGCACCCTCGTGCGCACCCAGGTGTTTCTCGACAACGGCCAGACGCTGTCGGTGGACTATGCGTTCCGGAGGACCGCGGACGGGCAGTGGAAGGCCTACGACGTGATCATCGAGGGCATTTCCTACATTGCCAACTACCGCAACCAGGTGGACGCCGAAATCCAGAAGGAAGGCATCGACGGCCTGATCAAGCGCCTGCAGACCCAGGGCGCGGCGGCGATCGACGAGATGAAGCAGCAGGACAGCGGCCACTGACGCGGCACGGAGGAAGCACCACGTGATGAAGCGGGAAGCCGACGGCGGTGTGCAATGCGCGAGCCGCGGGCGCGACACGCTGGCGCTGTCGGGCGCGCTGACCTTCGCCACCGCCACGCAGGCCTGGCGCGAGGGCCGGCGCGCGCTGGCGGCCGGCGCGCAGACCCGGCTGGACCTGTCCGGACTGACCCGCGCCGACAGCGCGGGTCTGGCCTGCGTGCTCGCGCTGGCGGCCGATGCCAGCCGCGCGGGCCGGCGCCTCGAGGTGGTCAACTGGCCGGACGGCCTGCGCACGCTGGCCGAGGTCTGCGACGTGGCGGCCCTGCTGGGCGTGCACGCGAAGACCGCCTGATCGTGGAAGCGGTGCTCAACCGCCCGAACTTGCCGATGCGGGAAACGCGCTGGACGCGGGCGCGGGCTTCGAGGACGAAGGCGGCGCCGAGGACGGCGGTGCCGAGGATGGCGACGCCGACGGATTCTCGCTGATCCCGTGCGTCTTCTCGTATTCCTGCTGCTGCTGCAGCAACTGGTCGATGTCCGCGTTGCTCTCCGCGCCGCCACCCGCACCCTGCAACTGCTCGATCACCGACAGCGGCGGACTGCCGTAATAGATCATGTACAGGCGGCGCTGGCGATAGGCGTCACGCAGGAAGGCGTAAGGGTCGTAGGCCGAGTTGATGATCGAATCGATGTTCAGCACGCTGGCGCGCAGCGTCACGAAGTAGAACAGGCTCGGATAATATTCCGCCGCGTAATCGAAGCTGTTTTCGCGCGCGTACCACGCCAGCGGATCGAGGTAGCTGTCCACCGGCCAGCCCCACACGTCGCGCAGGGTGGTGGGACCCAGGAAGGGCAGCACCAGATACGGCCCGTCCGGCACGCCCCAGCGAGCCAGGGTCACGCCGAAGTCGGTGGAATGCGGAGGCAGTTTCATCCGGGTGGCGGGATCGAACAGGCCCAGTACACCCACCGTGGTGTTGACCACGAACCGGCCGGTGGCTTCCACCGCGGCGCCGCCCCGGCCCTGCAGCGCATCGTTGATGATCGTGATCGGCGAGCGCAGGTTGGAGAAGAAATTGCTGATCAGCGTCCGCGTCGTTTCATTGGTGACCCTGGTGTAGGCCACCGCGACCGGACGGATCACCGCCTTGTCCGCCTTCTGGTTGAAGGCGAACATCTTGCGGTTGAAGTTCTGGTAGGGATCATCCGTGCGCGGCGGCGCGATCGCGCAGCCGGCGAGCGGTACCAGCAGCGCGAGCGTGAACAGGCGCAGGAAGGCGGAACGGGCAAGCGGGCGCATGCGGGCTTGGGTGCGGGCGGACGGTGCGCAAAACAAGGGCCGGATTGTAGCCACACGGCCGCCGCGATCCCGACGGTCCGCCGATGCCGTAGCGGGTGCCGTTCAGCCAGTCCGTGTGATCCGCCGCCCGGCAGCCGGGGCAATCCGCGGCTGGATTCGACAAGCGCTACGGTGCTGGTACAATCCGGCGGTTTGCGATTCTGCGAGACGTAACATGGCACGCATCACCGTGGAAGACTGCCTCAAGGTGGTCGACAACCGCTTCGAACTGGTCCTGATGGCCACGCGCCGTGCGCGCCAGATCGAGAACGGCATCGAACCGACGGTCAATCCGGAAAACGACAAGCCCACCGTGGTCGCGCTGCGCGAGATTGCGGAGCGCCGGATCGACATGGCCACGATCGACGAGATCGACCGGGTCGAGCGCGAGCGCCGCGAACGCGAGGCGCTGGAATGGGCCGCCGCGGAAGTGGACGAGGACATGTCCAAGGGCGGCGACGACCTGTAAGCCGTCCGCGAGGTCGGGACGCAGCGGCTTTCGCTGAAATGTGCGGCCACGGATGGCTGCCTTGGCGGGACCACCGACCGCCGGCATCCTGAGCCTGCAAAAGGGGCTGCAGCGCGGCGTTCAGGGATGAACGCATTGACTCCTGCACGCCGTCTGTCTAGCGTGCGGTCATGAAGATCGCGAAGGCGCCACCGCATCCGGCCGATTCCGCGCCGCCGCCCGCGGTGCCGGCCGAGATCGCCGATATCGACGCCCTCACCGGGCAACTCGCGCAGTACCTGCCCCAGGACCAGATCGCCCGGGTGCGCGGTGCCTACGAGGTGGGCGCGCACGCGCACGCCAGCCAGAAGCGCAAGAGCGGCGAGCCCTACATCACGCATCCGGTGGCGGTGGCCGGCATCCTGGCCGGCCTGCGGATGGACGCCGAAACCATCATCGCGGCGATCCTGCACGACACCCTTGAAGACACCGGCCTGACCCGGGTGCAGCTCGAGGCCGGCTTCGGCGAGACCGTGACCGAGCTGGTGGACGGCGTCACCAAGCTGGAACAGGTCGATTTCGCCAGCCGGCTGGAGGCCGACGCGGAGAGCTTCCGCAAGATGCTGCTGGCGATGGCGCGCGATCTGCGCGTGATCCTGATCAAGCTGGCCGACCGCCTGCACAACATGCGCACCCTGTCGGCGATGGAACCGGCCGCGCGCCGCCGGATCGCGCGCGAGACGCTGGAGATCTACGCCCCGATCGCCGCGCGGCTGGGCATGAACGCGTTCAAGGCCGAACTGCAGGATCTGGGCTTCCGCACCCTGTACCCCGACCGTTACCGGGTGATCGCCGCGCATATCAAGCGCACGCTGGGCAACCGCCGCGAATCGATGGCGAAGATCGAACATGCGCTTTCGGAACGGCTGGCGGCCGAAGGCATTCCGGCGCGCATCGTCAGCCGGATCAAGGCGCCGTACAGCATCTGGTCGAAGATGCGCAGCGAGCGCAAGAGCTTCGAGCAGCTGATGGATGTGTACGGCTTCCGGGTGGTCACCGACACGGTTGCGCACGTCTATCAGGCGCTGGGTTCGGTGCACGCGCTGTACAAGCCGGTCGAGGGACGCTTCAAGGATTTCATCGCGATTCCCAAGGCCAACGGCTACCAGTCGCTGCACACCGTGCTGTTCGGCCCGTTCGGCGCGCCGATCGAGATCCAGATCCGCACCGAGGACATGGACATGGTGGCGGAACGCGGCGTGGCCGCGCACTGGAGCTACAAGTCCGACGCCGGCCCGGCCAACAGTGCGCAGTCGCGCGCGCGCGAATGGGTGAGCGGACTGGCCGACCGCCAGGCCGCCACGCCGTCTTCGCTGGAATTCATCGAGAACGTCAAGGTCGACCTGTTTCCCGACGAGGTGTACCTGTTCACGCCGCGCGGCGACATTCTGGCGCTGCCCAGGAATGCGACCGCGCTGGACGTCGCCTACACCGTGCACACCGACGTCGGCCAGCACGCGGTCGCCGCGCGCATCGACGGCAAGCTGGCGCCGCTGCGCGCGCAGCCGGTGTCGGGCCAGACGGTGGAAATCATCACCGCGCCTTCGGCCGCCCCCAATCCCGGCTGGCTGGATTTCGCGGTGACCGGCAAGGCCCGCACCGCGATCCGGCATTACCTCAAGCATCTCCAGCACGAGGACGCGATCGACTTCGGCCACCGGATGCTCGATCGTGCGCTGGATGCGCTGGGTTCCAGTCTGGACTCGATTCCCGCCGAGGCGCTGGACCGCTATCTGGCCGAACACAATCTGCGGCGGCTCGAGGATCTGCTTTCCGACGTCGCGCTGGGCAACCGGATGCCCGATCAGGTCGCCGCGCAACTGACCGCGCTGCACGGTTCGGTGGTCGGGATCGTGCCGCATCCGCCCGAGAAGATCCGGATCACCGGCGCCGAACGCGGCATCCTGAGTTTCGGCAACTGCTGCCATCCGGTGCCGGGCGACGACATCGTGGGTTATCTCTCGCCCGGCAAGGGCATCGTGGTGCACCGCGTCGAATGTCCCAATGTCGCGGAACTGGCCAAGACACCCGAGCGCCGGGTCGAGATCGGCTGGGACCGCGAAGTGCAGGGCGACTATCGCGTCGAGCTGCGCGTGGAGGTCGTCAACCGTCCCGGCGTGCTGGCCACGGTGTCCGCGGCGATCGCCGCGGCCGGCTCCAACATCGAGGACGTCAAGTACACCGAGCGCGGCGTGCAGGCCGCGACGCTGATGTTCACCATCGAGGTCAAGCATCGCAAGCACCTGGCCGACGTGATCCGCAAGATCAGGCGGACGGGCGTGGTGAATGGCGTGTATCGTTATCCGCTTTGACGCAAGGGAAACCTCATGGCCCGCCAACCGATCCACACCGACCGCGCGCCCAGGGCCATCGGCCCGTATTCGCAGGCGATCCGCAGTGGCAACACGCTGTACCTGTCCGGCCAGACGCCGCTCGACCCCGCCACCGGCGAGATGGTGGCCGGCGGCATCGAAGAGCAGGCCACGCGCGTGTTCGAAAACCTGAAGGCCGTGCTGGCGGCGGAGGGTGCCGGCTTCGACGACGTGGTGCGCGTTGCTATCTACATGACCGACCTCGGCAACTTCACGGCGGTCAACGAAGTGATGAAGAAATATTTCCGCGAACCCTATCCTGCGCGTTCGACCATCGGCGTGGCCGCGCTGCCGCGCGGCGCGGCGGTGGAGATCGACCTGGTCGCGGTGGCCGGCGGCTGACGTTCCGGCCGCCGACCCGGCGCACGCGGCATCGGCTACCCTTGCACGGGTGACAGCAGCCTCCGACACGCGCACCGAGGCTTTGCACGATCCCGGTCTCGCACCGGTGTCGTCACTGCCGGGCGTCGGCCCCGCGCTCGCGGAAACCCTGCGCAAGCTCGGCATCGAGCGCGTGCAGGACCTGTGGTTCCACCTGCCACTGCGCTACGAGGACCGTACCCGGATCACGCCGATCCGCGATCTGGTCGGCGGCGAATCGGCGCAGGTGGAGGGCGTGGTCGAAGCGGTCGAAACGGGTTTCCGTTACCGACCGCAACTGCGCATCGCGATCACCGACGCCTCGCGTGAAACCCTGGTGCTGCGCTTCTTCCATTTCCGCGGGCAGCAGGCGCTGCAACTCGCGCCCGGCACGCGCCTGCGCTGCTTCGGCTCGGTACGCCGCGGACAGCACGGACCGGAGATGGTGCATCCGCAATACCGGATCCTGCGCGGTGAGGTGCCCGTCGAGGAAAGCCTGACGCCGGTGTACCCGGTCACCGAGGGGCTGGGCCAGGCCCGTCTCCGCGGCGTGATCGCCAAGGCGCTGACGCGATTGCCGGACGCCGCGACACTGGAACTGATCCCCGCCGACCTGCTCGCGCCGCTCGGATTGATGTCGTTGCGCGATGCGCTGCTGGTCGTGCACCGGCCGGCACCCGACGCGGACGTCGCCGCGCTGACGGCCGGCACCCATCCGGCGCAGCGGCGGCTGGCATTCGAGGAACTGCTGACCCATCACCTGAGCCTGAAACGCCTGCGCGCGAACGTGCGCCGGCATCGCGCGCCCGCATTGCCGGACAACGCGGACTTGCGCAGGCGTTTTCTCGATGCACTTCCGTTCGAACTGACGGCAGCGCAGCAGCGCGTGGCAGGCGAAATCGCACGCGATCTGGCGAGACCCGTGCCGATGCTGCGGCTGGTGCAGGGCGACGTCGGGTCCGGCAAGACCGTGGTCGCGGCGCTGGCCGCGCTGCATGCGGTGGCGAACGGCCGGCAGACCGCGCTGATGGCGCCGACCGAACTGCTGGCCGAGCAGCACCTGCGCAGCTTCCGCCAATGGTTCGAACCGCTGGGCATCGACGTGGTATGGCTGGCGGGCAAGGTCGGCGGGCGCGCGCGCGCCTCCGCGCTCGAAGCGATCGCTGGTGGCGCGCCGGTTGCGATCGGCACCCACGCGCTGATGCAGGAAGGCGTCGAATTTGCGCGCCTTGGCCTCGCGATCGTCGACGAGCAACACCGCTTCGGCGTGCAGCAGCGGATCGCCCTGCGCGAAAAGGCAGCCGGCAGCGAAGTGCCGCATCAACTGGTGCTGACCGCCACGCCGATTCCGCGCACGCTGGCAATGAGTGCGTACGCCGATCTGGATGTCTCCGCGCTGGACGAATTGCCGCCCGGCCGCACGCCGGTGCAGACCGTGGTGGTGTCCGAAGCACGGCGCGACGAGGTGATCGCGCGCATCCGCGCCGCCTGCGCGGAAGGCCGTCAGGCTTATTGGGTGTGCACCATCATCGAGGAATCGGAGCAACTGGAGGCGCAAGCCGCGCAGGCGTTGTACGCGCGCCTGTGCGAGGCGTTGCCGGAACTGCGCGTGGGCCTGCTGCACGGACGGATGAAGCCGTCCGAAAAGCAGGCCGCGATGGAGGCGTTCAAGAACCATGAGATCGCGCTGCTGGTCGCGACCACGGTGATCGAGGTGGGCGTGGACGTGCCCAACGCCAGCCTGATGGTGATCGAGAACGCCGAGCGGCTGGGGCTTGCGCAACTGCACCAGTTGCGCGGGCGGGTGGGCCGGGGCGCGGTCGCCTCGACCTGCGTGCTGCTCTACCAGCCGCCGCTGTCGGCGCTCGCGAAGCAGCGTCTGGAAACCCTGCGCGAAACCAGCGACGGCTTCGTGATCGCGGAGAAGGATCTGCAATTGCGCGGCCCCGGCGAATTGCTGGGCACGCGCCAGACCGGCGAGATGGGGTTCCGGATCGCCGATCTCGTGCGCGATGCCGGATTGCTGCCGGCGGTGCAGAAGGTCGGGGCGGTCATGCTGCGCGCGCATCCGCGACTTGCGCAGCGATTGACCGCCCGCTGGATCGGCGCCGCCGCGAGATACGCGGAAGCGTGAGACGTGAGACGGGAGACGGGAGACGGGAGACGCGGGACGGTCTGTCGCCTGGTTGTCCGGGTGCGCGCGGCGAACGCCCGTCTCGCGCGGGGCCCGCGGCCCGGTAAACTCACGCGCGGTCCTGACGAGGTTCATGCATGGATCCCTGCCGGCTCCTGATCGACACCGACCCCGGCGTGGACGATGCGCTCGCGATCCTGATGGCGCACGCGCATGCGGACGTCGCCGCGCTGACGATCGCCACAGGCAACGTGGGTCTCGGGCAAACCACCGCGAACGCGCTGAAGCTGATCGAGGTGATCGGCGCGGATACGCCGGTATATCCCGGTTGCCCGGTGCCGCTGGTGCAGGCGCCCGACGGCGGCGCCTCCGAAATCCACGGACGCGACGGTTTCGGCGATACCGGTTATGCAGCGGCCAGACGCAATCCGGAAAGCGAGCACGCCGCGCTGGCGATGTCGCGGCTGACCCGCGAGGCCCCCGGCGAGATCACGCTGGTGTGCATCGCGCCGCTGACCAATCTGGCGCTGGCGGTGCGGCTGGATCCGGAATTGCCGAAACGCGTCGCGCGGCTGGTGATCATGGGTGGCGCGGTGACCGGGCATGGCAATTACCTGCGTCCCGCCACCGAGTTCAACGCGGGTTTCGATCCCGAAGCCGCGGCGATCGTGTTCGGCGCCTTCCCGTCGTTCGAGCTGGTCGACTGGGAGGCCACGCTGCGTTATCCGCTGCGCGATGCGGAGCTGGACGGCTGGTTCCGGCGCGGCGATGACCGGGCGAGGTTCTATGCCGACATTTCGCGCCATGCGCGCGCCGCCAACCGGGCGCGCGGCCGCGGCGGCCTGATGGCGGCCGACGCGCTGGCGATGGCGGTGGCGCTGCAGCCGGATGTCGTGACCCGCGCCGAAACGCGCCACCTCGAAGTGGCGCTTGCCGAGGGCGTGACCCGCGGCGCCACCGTGGTGGACTGGGACGGCCGTGGCGGCAAGCCCGCGAACGCCAGGATCGTGCTGGAGGTGGACCGGGCCCGGTTCGAGTCGATGGTGGCGGCCGGGCTGGGCGTGTCCGGCTGAGCCGCCGGGACGAAAGCCGCACCTTGCCCGGAACCCGTGCTTCCGGCTACACTTCTGCGCTTGTCCGCGCGTCCAACGCGCGGTTGGAGCCATGCCATGAAACCCGACATCCATCCCAAGTACCAGCCGGTGGTGTTCCAGGACGCCGCGTCAGACTTCGCGTTCCTGACGCGCTCGACGATGACCAGCGAGGAAACCATCAAGTGGGAAGACGGCAAGGAGTATCCGCTGATCAAGGTGGAAATCTCCTCGGCCTCGCACCCGTTCTACACCGGCAAGCAGAAGGTGATGGACTCGGGCGGCCGCATCGACAAGTTCAAGCGGCGTTACTCGACGAAGCAGTCCTGAGTCTTCCCGCGCGGCCGTCACGTTTTTGCCGCCTGCCGTCACGCAACGGATCGCACCCGCGCCGGTGACGCGCGGCGCGCCGTCCGTACGCACCGTGTTTCGATAGAGCGCCGGCGCAACGCCGGCGTGTCGTTTGCTGCCGTGCGATAATCGCACGGTTATAGACCGCGACGAGACTTCCATCGCGTCGAGAAATAAGGAGTCCCCCGTGCCCAACGACAACATCACCCTCACCGCCGCCGATCGTTCCGTGTCCCTGCCGCTGGTGCACGGCAGCCTGGGACCTTCCTGCATCGACATCGCCGCGCTGTACCGGGACACCGGGCATTTCACCTACGATCCCGGTTACGCCGCGACCGCGAGCTGCAAGAGCGCGATCACCTACATCGACGGCGACAAGGGCGTGCTGCTGTACCGCGGCTATCCGATCGAGCAGCTCGCCGAGCAGTCGCGCTTCTTGGAGGTGGCCTATCTGCTGCTCGAAGGCGAGCTGCCGACCGTCGCGCAGATGACGAAGTTCGAGGACGCCGTGACGCATCACACGATGATGCACGAGTCCCTGAAGAACTTCCTGCACGGTTTCCATTACGACGCGCACCCGATGGCGATGCTGTGCGCCTCGATCGCCTCGCTGTCGGCGTTCTACCACGACACGCTGGACATCAACGATCCCGCGCAGCGCAAGCTGGCCGCGATCCGGCTGATCGCCAAGATGCCGACCATCGCCGCGGCGGCGTACCGCTATTCGATCGGCTGGCCGATCCGCTATCCGCGCAACAACCTCGAATACGTCACGCGCTTCCTGCACATGATGTTCGAGGTGCCCAGCGAGCCGCTGAACCTCAATCCGGTCGCGGCCAGGGCGCTGGATCTCTTGTTCATCCTGCATGCCGACCACGAGCAGAACGCCAGCACCTCGACGGTGCGGCTGGTCGGCTCGACCGGCGCCAATCCCTACGCGTCGGTCGCGGCGGGCATCGCCGCGCTGTGGGGGCCTGCACACGGCGGGGCCAACGAGGCGGTGTTGAAGATGCTGGCGCAGATCGGCGATCCGAAGCACGTGGACCAGGCCGTCGCGCGCGCCAAGGACAAGGAATCCGGCTTCCGGCTGATGGGCTTCGGCCACCGCGTGTACAAGAACTTCGATCCGCGCGCCAGGATCATCCGCGCGATGTGCCACCAGGTGCTGGCCGAGCTGGGCGTCAACGACCCGCTGCTCGAGGTGGCGCTGAAGCTGGAAGAGGCCGCGCTCAAGGACGAATACTTCATCGAGCGCAAGCTGTACCCGAACGTGGACTTCTACTCGGGCATCATCTACAAGGCGCTCAGGATTCCGACCGAGATGTTCACGGTGATGTTCGCGATCGCGCGCACCGCCGGCTGGATCGCGCACTGGATCGAGCAGCACGAAACGCCCGATGCGCGCATCGGGCGTCCGCGGCAGGTCTATACCGGCGCCCTGAAGCGCGATTACGTGGCGCTGGACAAGCGCTGAAACGGGAAGACGAAGCGACGAAGGGAACACCCTCGTCTTTCCCGCTTTGTCGTCCGGGGGGGGGGTGCAGCGGGCGCCGTTTTCGTCTTTCGGTCCGGGCCCGCTTGGCGAGCACCGTCTTGCCGTGTTTTCGTCTGAACGGGCGCAGCGAGCGACGTCTATTCGTCTTCCCGTTCCGCCAGCAACGCATCCACCGCGGCCAGCGAGGCGCGCCGCTGACGGCGTTCGTCGATGCGGTCCAGCGGCGCCTGCCGCAACGCGTCGCGCGGCAGCACGGTCAGGTCGATCGGCAATCCGTCGGCGCCGAACAGCAGCACCGGAAACGCCGCGCTGCGCTCGCGGTCCATCCTGAGCGTGCGGCTGCGCGACTCGAAGCCGATGCCGTGCTCGTGCAGGAAACCCGCCACCTCCTCGGGCGTGTCGCTGAACACGTGCAGGCACACCGCTGAATGCGCATCGGCGGTGCCTTCCAGCACCGCGCCGACCAGCCGGGGTTCGAAGCGTTCCAGGAACCGCATCGCCTCGCGCGCGGCCTCGCGCCGGGTGCGCAGCGCGCGCGGCTGCTCCTCCGACCGGAACAGCCGCTGGTGTTCGCGCAGGGCGTCCTCGATTTCGCGGTTGCGCGGCAGGTGGCGCTCGTCGCTCACGCCGATCCGGTGCGCGGCCTTCAGTTTGGCCTGGCGGTAATCGCGGATGCCGTGCTCGCTGATCAGCCGCGCGGCCTCCAGCGCGACGCGGCGGCGCAACTGGTGCGCGCGGCCTTCGGCATGGATCCGGTGGAAGCCGGCGGTCTTGCGCATGCTCCTGCGCCTCGTTGCCGCGTTGGGCATGAGTGTCGCAAATGCACACGCAGAGCGCAAAGGGTCCGGATGCTGCGAATCGTGAATGGCGGATGCGGCGATCGGAGCGGCTTTTGTGGAAAGTCAGGCCGGGGAGCTCTTGGCCACGGACGGCGGCCTTGGCCGTTCCGGACTTCCCGGCGTTGGGGACTGGAATCTTGCCCGCTGTCGAACGGAGCAGCGTTCCTGGAAGAACGCCCTAAAAAATGTCGTACGCCGGCGCCTGGTTCTGCTGCGCCTTGGCTTCGGCGCGCAGGCGGTCCAGGTCCTCGACCTTGAAGATCTCGCTCATGGTGTTGCCATCGCCGGGGGCTGCGGGCAGGCCGGTGGTGCGGTCGATGGTGGCGGTGACGATGCCGGGCGGCATCGGCAGGCTGCTTTCGGGCACATCCTTGAGCGCCGGGCCCATGAACGCCATCCAGATCGGCAGCGCGGTCTTGGCGCCGAACTCGCCCTTGCCCAGCGAGCTGTAATCGTCGAAGCCGACCCACACCGTCGTGACCAGGTCGCTGTTGAAACCGCAGAACCAGCCGTCGTGGTGATCGTTGGTGGAGCCGGTCTTGCCGGCAAGATCGGTGCGCCCCAGCGCCTTGGCCGCGTAACCGGTGCCGGTGGGACTCTGGATCACGTCCTTCATCAGCGAGGTGACCAGGTAATCGTTGCGCGGATCGATCACGCGCGGTGCCAGCAGCGGCGCGTTCGACTCCGAGCCGTTGGCGCCATTGGCGGTGTCATTGAGCGCGCCCGGATCACCCGCGGCGGTGGCAGGCTGCTGCGGCGCGTCGGTGGTCCTGCCTTCGTCCAGCAGGCGCGCGGTGCAGTTCCTGCAGGCCGTCACCGGGTCGGCCTTGTAGATGGCCTTGCCGTCGCGGTTGTCGATTTCGGCGATGTAATACGGGTTGATCAGGAAACCGCCGTTCGCGAACACGGCATAGGCGCGCGCCATCGCCATCGGCGATACCGAAGCCGTGCCCAGCGCCATCGACAGGTTGTCGGGAATCGCGTCGAGCGGAAAGCCGAAACGCGTCACGTACTCGCGTGCGTAGCGCACGCCGATCGCATCCAGCAGGCGCACCGACACCAGGTTCACCGATTGCACCAGCGCCTCGCGCAGGCGCATCGGACCGCGGAACTTGTTGTCGTCGTTGGACGGCGTCCACAGGCCGCCGGGCTTGGACGGGTCGGGCAGCGCGATCGGCGCGTCGTTGATGATCGAGGCCGGCGTGAAACCGCGGTTGAACGCGGCCGAGTAGAGGAACGGCTTGAAGCTGGAGCCCGGCTGGCGCGCGGTCTGCACCGCGCGGTTGAACTTGCTCAACTGGAAGTTGAAGCCGCCCACCAGCGCCTTGACCGCGCCGTCCTCGGGCGACAACGCCACCATCGCCGCCTGCGCCTTGGGGATCTGGCTGAGTTCCCACTGGCCCTTGTCGTCACGGCCGACCCGGATGATGTCGCCCGGGCGCAGGATCGCGGCCGCGCCGCTGCCGCCGGTTTGGGCCTTGCGGGCGTAGCCGTGCGCCCACGCCAGCGAGGCCGCGTCGAGCGTCAGCGTCTGGCCGCCGGCCACGTACACCGTCGCCTGTTTCGCGTCCACCGCGGTCACGATCGCGGGATACAGGCCGCTGACCGGGAAGTAATCGGCCAGCAGATGTTCCAGCGCGGCCGGCATCGCCGGGTCGGGCAGCGCGACGTGCGCTTCCGGACCGCGGTAGCCGTGGCGGTGGTCGTAGTCTTCCAGCCGGCTGTGCAGCGCCTGGTTGGCCAGCGCCTGCAGGCGGCTGTCGATGGTGGTCTTCACCACGTAGCCGTCGGTCAGGGCCTGGCTGCCCAGCTTCTGGATCACCTGTCTGCGCACCATCTCGGCGAGATAGGGCGCATCGACCTCGACCGGCGGTTCGTGCGGCGCGGCGTCGTCGGGCGCCGCGATCGCCTGCTGGTACTGCGCGCGGTCGATGAAATGGTGCGCCAGCATCTGCCCCAGCACCCAGTTGCGCCGCGCGATCAGCCGCTCCCGGTTGGTGAGCGGATTGACCAGCGAGGGCAACTGGAAGGTGGAGGCAATCGCCGCGCACTCGGGCAGGGTGAGCTGGTCCAGATTCTTGCCGTAGTAGTACTGCGCGGCCGCCACCACGCCGTAGGAGCGGTGGCCCAGGAACATCTTGTTGAGGTAGAGCTGCAGGATCTGGTCCTTGCTCAGCTCGTGCTCGATCCGGAACGAGGTGAAGATCTCGGTCAGCTTGCGGGTGTAGGTCTTCTCCGGGCTCAGGAAGAAGTTGCGTGCGACCTGCTGGGTGATGGTGGAGCCGCCCTGGATTTTCTCCCCGCCGTGCGTCATCACCTGGAACGCGGCGCGCAGCGTGGCGGTGAGATCGATGCCGGAATGGTGGTAGAAGTCGGCATCCTCGGCCGCCAGCACGGCGTCCTTGAGCTGCAGGGGCACGTTCCCGATCTGCACCGGCGTGCGCCGCGTCTCGCCGAATTCCGCGATCAGCTTGCCGTCGGCGCTCTCGATCCTGAGTGGAACCTGCAGCTGCACGTCCTTGAGCGAGGTGACCGAAGGGAGCCGCGGCGCGATCAGCCAGTACACGAAGCCGCCCGCAGCCACGCCCGCGAGGATCAGGCACAGCACGAGGATCAGCGCGATGCGCGTCAGGCGCCTTGCCAGACTCATGCGATTACCGGCCCTGGTGTGGAGGCCGCATCCGCTCCGCGGCCGGGATGGCGCGCGGTCCGCGGACCCGGATGCCGCATTCCGCGCGGCGAGTCAGGCGCACTGCAACCTGCGGTGCGCGCGGTGATGATGGGGATGTGCAACGCACTGGATGTGATCGCAGTCAATGTCGCGCCTCTGCACTTCGCAGTATAGATGCTCACCGTGTTTTCCGTAAAAAACACGCACGCACCGATGGCTGGAATCGAGCCCGTGCGTGACGGGAAGTTCGGCCGGTCGGCGACGACGGTATGAGGGGGCGAGAAGGACCGGCGAAGTTCTTTTCAAAAACGCGACGCAAGTCCGCTTGATTGCGTCGGGGTTTCTGCGGGGAAAACCGGGAAAACGGTTGAATATCATGGGTTTGTAAAGTCGGAACGGCCCCGTTGATATTTCGTTAACTTTCCGATCTAATGCTCTTGCGCATGTTTCGCTCGTAAGAGCGCGTGGGGAAGGGGAATTCCAGTGGGATTGCTGACACCGAAGGCGCCGCCGTTGATCGGGGTCGATATCAGTTCGACGGCAGTCAAGCTGCTGCAACTGAGCCAGGCCGGATCGCGCTACCGCATCGAACACTACGCGGTGGAGCCGCTGCCGCCCAACGCGGTGGTGGAGAAAAACATCGTCGAGGTCGAGGCGGTGGGTGACGCGATCCGCCGGGCCGTGAACCGTTCCGGCGCACGCACCAAGTACGCCGCGGCCGCGGTCGCGGGTTCGGCGGTGATCACCAAGGTGATTCCGATGCCGGCCGATCTGTCCGAGGACGATCTGGAAGGCCAGGTGCAGGTCGAGGCCAACCAGTACATTCCCTATCCGATCGACGAGGTGAGTCTGGATTTCGAGCGTCTGGGTCCGGTGAAGGACAACCCGGAGA
>JAJPHQ010000074.1 GCA_021325195.1 Gammaproteobacteria bacterium
CAAAGGTTGGAGCCTCCGGGAAAGCCGGGGCGGTTCAAACCCTTCGCCACCGTCGCTTGCGGTCACGCCGCAAGCAATCATCCAGTCGCGCTTGGTAACGATCTGAAAGCTGCCGCTTGCTGGCGTGTGCGTGTTGGCGGTGCCACGCGCCAGCAGAATCTGGTCGCCCCAACCTGGGACGATCAGGTGGTAGCCGTACCACCATTCGTTTGGGCTCCAGGTGTCCCCACCTTGCGATGAAGCCACTGGCGGCGGCGTGTTGAAATCGGTACAGCGTGACACATTCCCGCTGTTTCCAACTTGCCAGCCCGTGACATTTGCCTGGTCAGCCGCATAGGTCTCGATGCGCGGGATATCGAGATCCCAGTCGCCGAACGGCAGTTGCCGGTTCAAGTTGGTATAAAGCCCGCTGCTGCCGACTTCGAAGGAACGGCTGAGTTGCAGCGTCGGGCCGGTGCCCGGAACGCGGATGTCGGTGACATCGAACGACAAGTTGCCATCGTACGGATTGATGCGCTCACCGAACGGATGCGTGCCCAGCGCCGCCATATTCCGGGCAGCCGTGATCAGCTTTGAATATTCGTCAGTCGGCGAGACCTGGGCGTAACACTGCACCGGCAGCCACAGCAGCGACCCCGCCACACCGCACGCGACAAGCCGTCGCGACCGCTTCCGGACAATCGTCCCCACGACGGCCCCCTTTCCCTGAACCCGCTCCACGGGCATCCATTCGGAGCTGCTTCCTTACTGCGAAGCACACCGCCTTGCACGGCGAGCGCGCGAATTCCGCGCCCCACTTATGGAAAAGTCAAGCGGCAGTGCACAAACGCCGGGGTGGGTGCGCTTCTTGGGCTGAGCGAACAACCCCGATCGAACTGCTGCACCGTATGCCGGACAACGCTGGTTGCGCACCGGCGATGGCGGATTGCACGCTTCCCGAGTGCGGTGCGGACATTTGCGGCCGGATGTGCAGTTGGCCCGGCGGGAGAACGGAAGCCTCGCCATCAGGCGTGGCGGAAACCATCCGTGGCCCGCACCAGCGCATCGGTGATGCCGGGCTCGAACGCGGAGTGTCCGGCATCGGGGACGATTTCCAGCTTCGCCTGCGGCCAGGCGCGATGCAGATCCCAGGCGCTGCGCAACGGGCAGACCACGTCGTAGCGGCCCTGCACGATCACGCCCGGAATGTCGCGCAGCCTGTGCGCATCGCGCAGCAACTGATCGTCGTGCTCGAAGAAACCGCGGTTCACGAAATAGTGGTTCTCGATGCCGGCGAAGGCCAGCGCGAATTCGTCGCCCGCGCTGGACGCGATGTAATCCTGGTTCTGCAGCAGGAAGCTGGTCGAGGCTTCCCACACCGACCAGGCGCGCGCGGCGGCCAGCCGCACCGCGGGATCGTGCGAGGTCAGGCGGCGGTGGTACGCGGCCATCATGTCGCCGCGCTCGGCTTCCGGGATCATCGCCAGATACGGTTCCCAGGCGTCGGGAAACAGCATGCTGCAGCCGTCCTGGTAGAACCATTCCAGTTCCGCGCGGCGCAGCAGGAAGATGCCGCGCAAGACCAGTTCGGTCACGCGGTCGGGATGCGTTTCCGCGTAGGCCAGCGCCAGGGTCGAGCCCCACGAGCCGCCGAACACCTGCCAGCGCTCGATGCGCAGGTGCCGGCGCAGACGCTCGATGTCGGCGACCAGGTCCCAGGTGGTGTTCTCGCGCAGTTCCGCATGCGGCGTGGAACGCCCGCAGCCGCGCTGGTCGAACAGCACGATCCGGTACGCGGCGGGGTCGAAGAAGCGGCGGCATTTCGGGTTGCATCCGGCACCGGGACCGCCGTGCAGGAACACCACCGGCTTGCCGTGCGGATTGCCGCATTGTTCGTAGTACAGCGTGTGCAGGTCCGAGACTGGCAGCATGCCGCTGTCCCAGGGCTTGGTTTCGGGGTAAAGGGTGCGGCGTTGCGGCGACATATCCATGGACGTGCCCATTCCGGACATTTCGGACAGCCCGGCAAGCCTAGCATTTCCGGGCGCGCTGCCCCACCATGACGGCCTTGCGGACGGCGCCGGATCGCCATGAAGACTTCGTTTCCGAAGAAGGACATCAAGGTGCTGCTGCTGGAAGGCATCCACGCCAGCGCGGTGGAGGTGCTGGATGCCGCCGGTTACTGCAACGTGCAGCGTCACGACAAGGCGCTGCCGCGCGGGCAATTGCTGGAAGCGATCGCCGATGCGCACATCGTGGGCATCCGTTCGCGCACGCAGCTCGATGCCGAGGCGATCGCGCATGCGCGCCGCCTGCTGGCGATCGGCTGTTTCTGCATCGGTACCAACCAGGTCGATCTCGCCGCCGCGCGCGAACGCGGCGTGCCGGTCTTCAACGCGCCGTATTCCAACACCCGCAGCGTGGCGGAGCTGGTGATCGCCGAAGCGATCCTGCTGATGCGTCGGGTGCCCGAACGCAACGCCTCGTGCCACCGCGGCGGCTGGATCAAGTCGGCCGAGGGCAGTTACGAGGTGCGCGGCAAGACGATCGGCATCGTCGGCTACGGCCACATCGGCACGCAGGTCGGCGTGCTGGCCGAAGCGCTGGGCATGCACGTGCTGTTCCACGACATCGAGGCCAAGCTGGCGCTGGGCAACGCGGCACCGGCGAAGGATCTGGACGACCTTCTGACGCGCTCGGACATCGTGACCCTGCACGTGCCGCAGACACCGGCCACCGCCAACCTGATCGGCGCCGCGCAGCTCGCGCGCATGCGCCGTGGCGCGGTACTGCTGAATGCCTCGCGCGGCAACGTGGTGGACATCGATGCGCTGGCCTCGGCGTTGCGCGAAGGGCGGCTCGCCGGCGCCGCGGTGGACGTGTTTCCGGTGGAACCCCGGAGCAGCGAGGAGACCTTCCAGTCGCCGCTGCGCGAATTCGACAACGTGCTGCTGACGCCGCACGTGGGCGGCAGCACCCAGGAAGCGCAACTCAACATCGGCACCGAGGTCGCGGCCAAGCTGGTGCGTTACAGCGACAACGGCTCCACCCTTTCCGCCGTCAACTTCCCGGAAGTGTCGCTGCCCGGACACAAGGGCAGCCGGCGGCTGCTGCACATCCACCGCAACGTGCCGGGCATGCTGTCGCGGATCAACGAGGCCTTCTCGGAAAGCGGCATCAACATCGACGGCCAATACCTGCAGACCGACGGCGACATCGGCTACGTGGTGATCGACGTGTCGGCGCCGGAAGCGCAATCGGAAGGCTTGCGCGAACGGCTCGCGGCGATTCCGGGAACCGTCAGGACGCGGTTGCTGTATTGAGTTGCGCAGGAGCGCGCCATGCGCGCGACCGGAATCGCCGGGATGCTCGAGGGTCGGTTCGCGGTCGAGGGCCGCTCCTGCCAAAACACGCCCGAGGCGCGGGAAACGTCGCGCGTCCGGCACCGAAGTGCAACATCAATCAGTGGCGCACCACATGCGGCCTGGGATGCCGCGGTTGGTAAACGCCCAGTTTGCCGCCTGCCGGCAGCGCGAGTTCTGTAAGCAGACCCCACCCCTGATCTTGCACGGGCGTGCAGGCAACGCCCTGCTGTTTCATTTCGGCGACGAAGGCATCCACGTCGTCGCACATCAGGTACAGCTCGTGCTTGCCGTTCGTTTTCGATTCGTGCACCGCGGCTTCCGCCTGAGGAAGCCCGAATATCAGGTATCCGCCGCGTGCATCGACATGCGGAAACTTGAGCACGTCGCGCAGAAACGCCCTGTCAGCTACGGGATCGGTGCTGTAGAGGATTGCATGGGCACCAATGATCATGGCGTACCTCCGAAAAGGTCTCGAACCAGTTCTCATCAGGGAAGATGAGAAAACGTTGGTCGGGGCGGCGGGATTCGAACCCACGACCTCCTGCCCCCCAGGCAGATGCGCTACCAGGCTGCGCTACGCCCCGACCGTTTGGTGACCATGCATGATAGCCGATCGGCGCCGGCCACGCCGGTGGCCGGAAAATCGCTGGGATTCAGGCCCTGCGGATCGGTTCGCGCAGGATCTGCAGCAGCTGTTCCAGTTCCAGCCGCATCTGGCGCACGATCTGGTGCGAGATGGATGCCTCCATCTTGCCCTGCTGGCCTTCCAGCCGCGCGCGCGCGCCGGTGATGGTGAAACCCTGGTCGTAAAGCAGCGCGCGGATCTGCCGGATCATCAGCACGTCGTGACGCTGGTAGTAGCGCCGGTTGCCGCGCCGCTTCACGGGCTTCAGCGCCGGGAACTCCTGTTCCCAGTAACGCAGCACGTGCGGCTTGACCGCGCACAGTTCGCTCACCTCGCCGATGGTGAAGTAGCGCTTGGCGGGGATCGCGGGAAGTTCGTTATTGCTGCCCTGGTCCAGCATTGCTCTCGACCCTGAGTTTCAGCTTCTGTCCCGGACGGAACGTGACCACGCGGCGTGCGGAGATCGGAATCTCCTCGCCGGTCTTGGGATTGCGCCCGGGCCGCTGGTTCTTGTCGCGCAGGTCGAAGTTGCCGAACCCCGACAGCTTCACCTGCTCCCCCCGTTCCAGCGCCTCGCGCAGCACCTCGAAGAAGGCGTCCACGCATTCCTTGGCCTCGCGCTTGTTGAGCCCGACGTCGAGGAACAGGCGCTCGGCCATTTCCGCTTTAGTGAGCGTCATCTCAGCCTCTCAACCTTGCCCCGAAATCGCGTGCCAGAAGCGCCAGGGCTTCCGCTACGCAGCGGTCCGCGTCCTCGTCCGTAAGCGTGCGGGAACCGTCCTGCAAAATCAACCCCATAGCGACACTCTTTCGATCTTTTGTCAAGCCCGGACCGTGAAAACAGTCGAAAATCACGACATCCGTCAAGATTGCGCCCAATCCCGAACGCACCGCCGCCTCGATTTGCGCCCATTCCACGGCTTCGGGCAACTCCACCGCGAGATCGCGGCGGATGGCCGGAAAACGCGGCAACTCCGCCGCCGCCGGGATCACGCGCCGGCGCAACGGTTCCAGCTCGACCTCGAACGCATACACCTCGACGCCGAGATCGAGGCGTTTCTGCAACGCCGGATGCAGCGCGCCGATCGCGCCCGCCACGATGCCGTTGCACAGCACCCGCGCGCCGCGGCCGGGATGAACCCAGGGCGGCAATGCGTCATGGTCGAAGGTCCACGAGCGCGGCGACCCGGACAAATCCAGCAATGACTGCAGGTCGCCCTTCAGGTCGAAGAAATCCAGCGTCCGCGCCGGTTCGCCCCATTGCTCGGCGTGCGCACTGCCGCAAGCGACCGCCGCGAGCATCGCCGTTTCGATCGGCGCGGCGTTCTCCCGGTCCCGCCTCGCGAACACCACGCCACTCTCGAACAGCCGCACCCTGGCCTGCTGGCGGTTGCGGTTGCGGCGGAGGGCCTCGACCAGCCCCGGCAGCAGCGAGGGGCGCATCACCGCCATTTCCGCGGACAGCGGATTGGCCAGCGGCACCGCATGTCCGTCGAGCTGCCAGTCCTTCAACAACCGCGGATCGACGAAGGCGTAGCAGATCGCTTCGTGAAAATCGCGCGCGGCGAGTTGCGCAGCCAATGCGTCCCCCGCCAGCAGCGTTTCGTCGTCGCGCGGGGCCGGCGGCGCGCCCCCGGGCAGGCGGGCGGGGATCGCGTCGTAGCCGTGGATGCGCGCGACCTCCTCGATCAAGTCCTCCTCATGCTCGATGTCGAAGCGCCTCGATGGCGGAATCACGCGCCAGCCATCACCCGCCGCATCGACCTGCATGCCCAGCGCGGTCAGGATTTTTTCGACCCGGGCGTCGTCGATGGTGATGCCCAGCACACGCGCGATCCGCGCACGGCGCAGGACCACCGGATCGCGGCGCGGCAGGTGCGCGGGCAGCACGGCCTCGATGACTTCGCCCGCCCCGCCGCCGCAGATGTCCAGCAACAGCGCGGTCGCACGCTCGATTGCCGCGCGCGGCAGCCCGGGATCGACGCCGCGCTCGAAGCGATGCGCGGCGTCGGTGGCGAGACCGAGCCTGCGCGCACGGCCCATGATCGCGGCCGGACTGAAATGCGCGGCTTCCAGGAACACGTCGCGGGTAGCCTCGGTGACACGCGAATCGAAACCGCCCATCACGCCGGCCAGCGCCAGCGGCCTGCGCTCGTCCGCGATCAGGAGAAAGTCGGGATCCACCCTCACTTCGCTGCCGTCGAGCAGCCTCAGCGTTTCGCCCGCACGCGCCCGGCGCACCACGATCGCGCCGTCCAGCCTCGCCTCGTCGAAGGCGTGCAGCGGCTGGCCGGTTTCCAGCATCACGTAGTTGGCGACATCGACCACCGCGTTGATCGGCTTGACGCCTGCGGCGCGCAGGCGCTGGGCCAGCCACGCGGGCGTCGGCGCTAACATGTCGATGTCGCGCACGGCGCGGCCGAGGTAACGCGGGCAGTCGGCGCCGGCTTCGAGACGAATCGTGCGTGGTGCGGCGATCCTTGCTGCAACCGGCGCTGCTTCGAACGGGGTGGCCCGCGTGCCGAATTCCGCCGCGACTTCGTCGGCCAGTCCCAGCATCCCGAGGCAATCGCCGCGGTTGGGGGTCAATTCCACCTCGATGGAAGCGTCCGGCAGGCCGAGATAGTCGGCCAGCGGCTTGCCGATCGGCGCATCGTTCGGCAGTTCCATCAGGCCCGACGCGTCGGCGTCGATGCCGAGTTCCTTCGCCGAGCACAGCATGCCCTGCGATTCGAGGCCGCGCAGCCTCGCAGCCTTGATCGTGACGCCGTTCGGCAGCGTCGCGCCGGGCATGGCCAGCGGCGCGACCAGACCGGCACGCGCATTGGGCGCGCCGCACACGATCTGCACCTCGCCCTTGCCGCCATCCACCCGGCACACGCGCAGCCTGTCGGCATCGGGATGCGGTTCGCAGGCGAGGATGCGCGCCACGATCACGCCCTCCAGCGGTCCACCGATCGGCTCGGTGCCCGCCACTTCCAGCCCGCACATGGTCAGGCGCTTCGTCAGCGCCGCGCGATCGGCGGGGATCTCGACCAGGGCACGCAGCCAGTTTTCCGAAAATTTCATAGTGAAGCCGGGACTCGGGACTCGGGACTCGGGACTCGCGCTAAAGCAAAAGACAAGTAACACATGCAACACCATCCAGATTGACTGTTGACAGACACCCGAAAAAACACCGATTCACGTTGCCCTGCCGAATCCCGAGTCCCGAGTCCCGAAATTCGACTTTCATCATGCGAACTGCCCCAGAAAACGCACGTCGTTCTCGAAGAACGCGCGCAGGTCGTCCACGCCGTAACGCAGCATCGCCAGCCGCTCCACGCCCATCCCGAACGCGAAGCCGGTGTAGCGTTCCGGATCGATGCCGCAGTTCTTCAGCACGTTGGGATGCACCATCCCGCAACCCAGCACTTCCAGCCAGCGCTCGCTGCCGTCTTCACGGTCCCAGCGGATGATCACGTCGGCGCCGGGTTCCACGAACGGGAAGAAGGTGGGCTTGAACATCATTTCGAAGTCGCGCTCGAAGAAGGCGCGCAGGAATTCGGCCAGCGTGCCCTTGAGGTCCGCCATCGTCGCGCGGTCATCCACCAGCAGGCCTTCCACCTGATGGAACATCGGCGAATGGGTCTGGTCGGAATCGCTGCGATAGACCTTGCCGGGCGCGATGACGCGGATCGGCGGCTGCTTGCCCTGCATCGCGCGGATCTGCACCGGCGAGGTGTGGGTGCGCAGCAGCCGGCCGTCGCCGAAATAGAACGTGTCGTGCATCGCCCGCGCGGGATGGTGCGCGGGAAAATTCAGCGCGCCAAAGTTGTGCCAGTCGTCCTCGATCTCGGGGCCTTCCGCGACCGCATAGCCAAGCCGCGCGAAAATGGCCTCGATGCGTTCGAGCGTGCGGGTCAGGGGGTGGATCGTGCCGCGGCGGCCGTCGCGCCCCGGCAGCGTGACGTCGATGCCTTCGGAAGCGAGCCTGTGCGCCAGCGCCGCCTGCTCCAGTTGCCGGCGGCGTGCGTGGATCGCCGCGCTGATGCGTTCCTTGGCGGCATTGACTTGCGCGCCGCGTGTCTTGCGCTCGTCCGGCGGCAGCGCGCCCAGCGCCTTCAGTTCCGTGGTGACCGCGCCGTTCCTGCCCAGCAGCGCGACGCGTTGCGCCTCCAGCGCATCCAGCGTCGCCGCCGCGGCGATCGCGGCCAGCGCCTCATCGATGCGTTGCGTCAACGTGTCCATCGCAACCCCATGCAAAAGAAAAGCGGGAAGAAGGCAAGGCCTTCTCCCCGCTCGCTTGCATCATAACGCCGGGCACCCCGTGCCGGAACGGTTGTTTCAAGCAGCCAGGCTGGCCTTGGCCTTCTCGGCGACCGCGCCGAACGCGGCAATGTCGTGCACGGCCAGGTCGGCCAGCACCTTGCGGTCGATCGCGATGCCGGCCTTGTCGAGTCCCGCGATCAGGCGGCTGTACGACAGCCCGAATTGGCGCGCGGCCGCGTTGATGCGCACGATCCACAGCGCGCGGAACTGGCGCTTCTTCTGCTTGCGTCCGATGTAGGCGTACTGCCGGGCCTTGGTGACCGCCTGCTTGGCGACGCGATAGACCTTGCGGCGGGCGTTGTAGTAGCCCTTGGCGGCCTTGAGGGTTTTCTTGTGACGCGCACGCGCGGTGACGCCACGCTTGACTCGTGCCATGGTCGTCTCTCCTTACGAGTAGGGCAGCATGCGCGCGACGCGGCCTGCGTCGCACTTGCGCACGTGGTTGGTGGCGCGCAGGTTGCGCTTCCGCTTGGTCGCCTTCTTGGTCAGGATGTGCGACTTGAAGGCGTGGCCGGCCTTGAACTTGCCGGTGGCGGTCTTGCGGAACCGCTTGGCAGCGGCCCGGTTGGTCTTGATCTTGGGCATGACGACAACTCCGTTTCGGTTTTGGTGACTGACCGGGGCGCCCGACCACTTGCATACACAATGCTGTTTCGCGTTTCGCGAAGCGCCTCGCGTATTCAAGTGGTCGGAGCTTTCCGTCCCTGCCCTGGTCGGCTTGTTGCGGCGCCGTGGCTGCCGCGTTTCCGCCGGATGTTCCCCATCCGGCCAGTGCGCTCCAATGAAACGGAGGCGCGTATTACTTGCCCCGCATCCCTTCCCCTCTCCGGGCCCGGCTTCCTGCCTCGCCAGGAGACCCGGACTTGATCAACTCATTTTTTCTTCGGGGCGATCAGCATGGACATCTGCCGCCCCTCCATGCGCGGGAACTGCTCCACCACGCCGTCCGCGGCGATGTCCGCCTCGATCCGCCGCGCCAGCGCGATGCCCAGTTCCTGATGCGACAGCTCGCGTCCGCGGAAGCGGATGTTGACCTTGACCTTGTCGCCTTCGGCAAGGAACCGCTGCATGTTGCGCAGCTTGATGTTGTAGTCGCCGACGTCGGTGGTCGGCCGGAACTTCATCTCCTTGATCTCGATCTGGCGGCTGCGGCGGCGGGCGGCGTGCGCCTTCTTCTGCTGCTCGAACTTGAACTTGCCGAAATCCATCACCCGGCATACCGGCGGATCGGCGTTCGGCTGGATTTCGACCAGATCCAGACCCGCGTCCTCGGCCAGCGCCAGCGCTTCGTCGCGGTCGAGAATGCCGACCTGCTCCCCATCGGCGCCGATCACCCGCACGCGCGGTACGCGGATCTCGTGGTTGCGCCGATTGCTCTTGTTTTCGGTGACGATACCGTCTCTCCTGCTCTGTCCTGCCAGCAATGCCTGGCCGCACTCCGTCAGCGCGGGCCGGTTTCGGCCTCGAGGCGTTCCGCGAAACCGGACAACGCCATGCTGCCCAGATCTTCACCGGAACGTGCGCGCACGGAAACGGTGCCCTTCTCCCTCTCGCGGTCGCCAACCACGAGCAGATAGGGCACCTTCTGCAACGTATGCTCGCGGATTTTATAGCCTATTTTCTCGTTGCGCAAATCGGCGCGGACCCGGAGGCCCCGCCGGGCCAAGGCATCGGCCGCCTGCGCGGCGTAATCGGCCTGGGCGTCGGTGATGTTCAGCACCACCGCCTGCACCGGCGCCAGCCACGCCGGGAAGTTGCCGGCGTGGTGCTCGATCAGGATGCCCAGGAAGCGCTCCATGGAGCCGACGATGGCCCGGTGCAGCATCACCGGATGCCGTTTCTGGCTCTGCTCGTCCACGTACTCGGCGCCCAGCCGCTCGGGCATCATGAAGTCCACCTGCATGGTGCCGAGCTGCCAGGTGCGGCCGATGGCGTCCTTCAGGTGATACTCGATCTTCGGGCCGTAGAACGCGCCCTCGCCCGGCAGCTCCTCCCACTGCGCGCCGCAGGCGCGCAGCGCATCGCGCAGCGCGTTCTCGGCCTTGTCCCAGACCTGGTCCGAACCCAGCCGCGGCTCGGGCCGCAGCGCCAGCTTGATCGCGATATCGGTGAAACCGAAATCGCGGTAAACCGCCAGCGCCTGCGCGTGGAAAGCCGTCACTTCGGATTCGATCTGCTCCTCGGTGCAGAAGATGTGGCCGTCGTCCTGGGTGAACGCGCGCACGCGCATCAGGCCGTGCAGCGCGCCGGAGGGTTCGTTGCGCGTGCAGGAGCCGAACTCGCCGTAGTGGATCGGCAGATCGCGGTAGCTGTGCAGGCCGTCGTTGTAGACCTGCACGTGCCCCGGGCAGTTCATCGGCTTCACCGCGTAGGTGCGCTTCTCCGACTCGGTGAAGAACATGTTGTCCTTGTAGTTGTCCCAGTGGCCGGACTTCTTCCACAGCGAGACATCCAGGATGGAGGGGCAACGCACTTCCTGATAACCCGACTCGCGATAGACGCGGCGCATGTACTGCTCGACCTGCTGCCACAGCGTCCAGCCGTTGGGATGCCAGAACACCACGCCAGGCGCTTCCTCCTGCTGGTGAAACAGGTCGAGCTGCCTGCCTATCTTGCGGTGGTCGCGCTTCTCGGCTTCCTCCAGTTGCGTGAGGTAGGCCTTGAGATCCTTGTCGTTCAACCAGGCCGTGCCGTAGATGCGCGAGAGCATTTCGTTGTGGCTGTCGCCGCGCCAGTAGGCGCCGGCGGTTTTCATCAGCTTGAACGCCTTCAGCCTGCCGGTGTCGGGCACGTGCGGGCCGCGGCACAGGTCGGTGAACTCGCCCTGCGTGTAGAGCGAAAGTTCCTCGTTCGCCGGAATCGACTCGATGATCTGCGCCTTGTATTCCTCGCCCAGATCGCGGAAGAACCTGATCGCCTCGTCGCGCGACTTCACGCTGCGCGTGACCGGTAACGCTTCGGCCGCGATCTTCTTCATTTCGGCTTCGATCGCCGGCAGGTCCTCGGGCTTGAACGGTTCCTTGCGCGCGAAGGCGTAGTAGAAGCCGTTCTCGATCACCGGGCCGATCGTCACCTGCGTGCCCGGATGCAGCCGCTGCACCGCCTGCGCCAACAGGTGCGCGGTGGAGTGGCGGATGATGTCCAGCGCCTCGGGCGATTTCTCGGTGACGATCTCCACGCGCGCGTCGTGATCGATGATGCGCGAGAGATCCACCAGCTTGCCGTCCACCTTGCCGGCCAGCGCCGCTTTCGCCAAACCGGTGCCGATCGAGGCGGCGACTTCGCGCACCGTCGGCGGCGAATCGAAAGTTTTCCGGCTGTTGTCGGGGAGCGTGATCGTGATCATGGGATTCTGATGCGCTTGAATGAAGCGTGCCGTTGTCGGGAAGCGCGGCCAGAGCCGCCAGCCATGGCCCAGAGCTCCGTGACCGCATTGGATCTGCATGGTTGACGGAAGGTCTTCCCTTGCAGCGTCGTCGCCAAACGCAGTCGCCCGGACGGCGGGCAACAAAAAAGGACGCGAGGCGTCCTTCCGGCCAGCCGCGCGAATGGGCCCGAATTAGAAGTGCGTAGTCTCCATGTCGCACACTGAACCGGCGTTTCCGCGGGTCACCTTGCTCGGATCGGTAACGATGCGTGCAACGCTAGCGCGGGCGCTTCGCGTCGTCAACGCGGCGACGATCGAGCCTCCTCCCCCGATCACGTCACGACCGGGGCCCGCTCCCCTCGCCCTTGTCCTCTCCAAGCCCGGCTTCCTGCCTCGCCGAGAGATCCCGCCTTGAGCATCCATGCTCGAGGCGCCCGCGGGCGCGAGCTGCGATGGCTCGCGCCCTCCACGGCGCCCGTCCTTCGGGCCGGCCACGCTGGCCGCGCGTACCTTGACGCGCGCGGTCAGCGCATCTCGCGTAGAATGCCCGCTCACCCCGCAACCCGGAGGGGGTGATCGTCGTGCTCCGCACGATGGATCCTTGAAAAACGCGGGCAGAGATGGCCCGCTTTGGCGCGCCAGGGATGCGCACGATTCGGGCGCGTAGCTCAGCGGTAGAGCACTACCTTGACATGGTAGGGGTCACAGGTTCGATCCCTGTCGCGCCCACCAGATCCGCCATGATCCGGCCCTCCTGCGGCCGGCCCGTCATTCGCCCGGACGTTCCCGACCGGGAAGCGCGGCCATCCGGCGCATCTTCCGCGCCGGCGCCAGCAACCGCCGATACACCGCCAGCGTGCGGGCGATCACGATGCGCTCGTCGAACTCCGCCAGCGCCTTGGCGCGCGCCGCCTGCCCCAGCCGCGCGGCCAGACCGGGATCGTCCAGCAGACGCGCGATCGCGCGCGCCAGCGCACCGGCATCGCGAGGCGGTACCAGCAGGCCGTCCACGCCGTCGGTGACGACTTCGCGGCAACCCGGCATGTCGGTGGTGACCAGCGGCAACGCGCAGGCAGCCGCCTCGATCAGTGATTTCGGGACGCCCTCGCGGTAGTAGCTGGGCAGCACCATGAGATCCACCGATTCGTAGAGCGCGCGCATGTCCTCGACGTGGCCTAGCCACTCCAGCACGCCCTGCTCCGCCCACTCGCGCAAGCTCGCTTCCTGTACCGCGGCCGGGTTGCCGGGATCGGGGGTTCCGGCCAGCAGAAAGCGCACCTTGCGTCCCTCCGCGCGCAGCAGACGCGCGGCCTCGGCGTATTCCGCCACGCCCTTGTCCCACAGCAGACGCGCCGCCAGCAGCACGCGTGGCGTCGAAGGCGGTGCAGCGGAAGGCGGACGCGGGGCGAATCGCGAGCAATCCACGCCCGAGCCGGGTATCAGATCGATGCAGCCGGCCTCGACCAGTCCGGACCGTTCGAACAGGTCGCGATCGTCCGGGTTCTGCAGGATCAACCGTGCGCCCCGTCCGCGCAGGGCGAGGCGCAGCAGCGCGCGGACCACCGGACGCAGCAGCCGCGCCTTGGCATCTCGACTGGCAAACACGTAGCCCAGCCCCGCCACCGCGTTGATCCGTGCCGGCACCCGCGCCAGCCGGGCCGCGAGCGAGCCGTACACCGCGCACTTGATGGTAAAACCGTGCACCAGCGCGGGCCGTTCGCGCCGGAACAGGACGAACAGGCTCCAGAGCAGGCGTGCCTCGCGGAAGGGATTGAGGCTGCGCCGGTCCAGCGGCACCGGCTGCCAGCGGAGGCCCAGTCCGCGCAGCCGCGGCCCGTATTCGCCGGGCGGCGACAGCAGCAGCACGTCATGACCCGCCGCCTGCAGCGCGAGCGCCAGCGAACGGCGGAAGTTGTAGAGATACCAGTCGGTGTTCGCGAACAGCGCCACTTTCGCGCCGCCGTGGTGCGGGGTGCCGGGAGACGCGGGAACGTCGCGTGGCAAGGCCGTGCTCCCGCTGCGTCACGGCAGTCCGTTCGCGGCGCAGGCCATGCGCACGCGGTGGATCGCATCGACGTATTGCCGGAAATCGGCGGCGACGGGTCCCTTGCCGTAAGGTCCGTCGGTCTGCCACGCGCTGCCCTTTCCGTAGATCCACACGTAGCGCTCCGCCAGCCCGAACGCCTCCCGCAGGCGGCGTTCGAACTCGTCCGGATTCTTGCGGCCGGACTTGTCGCCGTAGGAAAGTCCCAGCGGCCACAACCCCGGCGCCACGCTGAAATCCTCCGGCTTCACCGGAACCGCATCCAGCAGCGCCGCGTACTGCTGCTCCGCCTGCCGCATCGAAGGAATGATGTGCCCGTTGTAGGTCTGTTCGGTCGCCAGCACGACGTGCTTCCACGGCACGGACAGCAGCCCCCGCACGACCGGCACGGCCAGCCCGTAACCGCCGTTGCTCAGCCGGTTCGGCCTGCCCGCCAGCCACTGCATGCCGGCCTCGAGTTTCTGCTCGAACATCCGGTCGCGCTGCGCTTCCAGCAACACGTCCGGAAGCACGATGAGCGTCATGTCGGGATAGGCCTGATGCATGGCCTCGCCGATCGCGCGGCCCGTCTGCTCCACCGTGGCCGCGAGTTCGGGGCCGCCCGCGCCAGCACCCCACGCCGGCTGGTGCGGCTCCAGATCCAGCGCGATGCCTTTCAACCCCGCGTAACGGGCCAGCGCGGCGGCGTGCGCGAAGTGCTCGACCACGGCCGCGTTCTGATCGGCGTCGTGCCAGTCGTGCCCCTTGTAGAGCGCGACCTTGATGAAATTGTCGGTGACCCCGTACTGCGCGTAGAGGGTCTGGAACCGCCGCAAGGCCTGCCACAACGCACTGCCGGGGTCGGTTCCCACATCGACCTGCCAGTAGGCCATCGCGTTGTTCACGAAGAATCCCTGCACGCCGACGGTGCGGCCCCAGTAGGCCGCCTGCTCCGGATTGATCTGGGTGCGGTAATCGACGCCATCGAACATCAGGAGCCTGGGGCAATCCGCCCCGGCCGGGGCGCAACAGGCGCACAGGAACAGGGCGAGCCAAGCCATCCACCGGGTCTTGTTGCTTCGCCGACGATTCGCGAACCCGTTCATGCCGCCTCCGCATGCACGGACGCCGTTTTCGATTTCAGCAGGAAAACCATTTCCTGCGAGATCGCGGGCGCGATCCAGACCCGATCGACGATCTCGAATGCCGGTTCGAGTTCAGCGCACGCCTGTTGCTTGCTGCAGAAGCACAGCGAGCCGTGCAGGCCGCCGAAGACCGCGGCCCGCGCGGCACGGCGCAGCTTGTGGAAGCGGTTCTCGATGCCGAACGAAACGATCGCGCAGCGTGCCACGCGCGCGAATTCGTCCAGCATCTTCCGGCGCAGCGCCGCGGGCACCCGGTGCATCAGCCGCAGGCACACGACCACCTCGAATTCGCCGTCGCCGAAGCCGGACAGATCGCCTGCGTCCTCGACCCGGAAGGCGACGCGCCCGTAGCCGATCCGCGCGTATTCGGCCTCGGCCACCTTCAGCATGCTCGCGGAAACATCGGCGGCGACCACCCGGGTTCCCAGCGCGGCGAAAGTCTCCGCGAGCTTTCCCGTGCCCGCCGGGATGTCCAGCGCGGTACGGTGCGGAACCCGCGCCAGCAACGATTCGATCGTGCGCCGCTCCCGCCGCGCCACCAGCCGCGAGGGCAGATTCCGCCAGCCGCTCGGCGCCGCGAACATCCGGTGATAGCGCTGCGCGATGGTGTCGTCCTGGTAGAACTTCCTGGTATCGCGCTCGTAATCAAAATTCATGGTTCGCCACCCATTTTTCGAGTTGCCGGAAATACAGCCCGAGGTAAGGCCGGCCCAGGACCCGTTTCGCGCCGGGCATGCCGCGCAGCGCCTTTTCCGCGAAATGCCTTCGCATCGCCACGGTTTCGTGCAGGAAGTAATTGAGCAGGGTCCGGTCGAGCCTGCGGCCGGAAGCCGTCTCGTAACCCGACAGCAGTTGCGCGGCGTCGAAGCGCTGCCACACCTTCAGCGAACCGCCGCTGCCCCAGTTGATCATCAGCAGGGAAATCACGAACCGGGCCACGTCGTCCTCCGGCATGCCCAGATACACGTGCTGCGGATCGAAAAAGCACCAGCCGCCGCGATCGCGATCGAACCGGAAATTCCTGGCCTCGAAGCCGCCGATGAAGAGCGTCCGCTCACGGCCGGCGATGCGCCGGACCACGTCCCGGCCGGGGACCAGATATCCGTCGTGGAGGTAATCCTTGAGCGGATAATCCAGCGCTTCGCCCGGCGCGGCGTGCAGCGCGGCCAGCAGCGTCATGGCTTCCCGCAGCGCGGCGGTCCGTTGCGCGTAGGAGGTGCCGCGCCGCCGCAGCAGCTCGCGCATGTCCGGGCCCGCGAGGTACGGGTACACGACGCAGGCGTGATCCCGCCGCAGCGGGCAGCACACGCGCCGGCACAGGCGGTGCAGCAGCAGCATGTCGGCGAACTCGCGGCGGGCCTTGTCGATGCACAAGGAGTCCAGCCAATCCTGCGCCGGATCGTCGCTGCGGCGAAAGATCTTGTAGAACCTTCCCTCCGACGACGCGATCCACGATTCCTTGCGCGCCGTGAAGCTCAGCGCGGCGATTTCGCCCGCAGCGGCCATCGGGGACGCGTCCTTGCGGGCGTGGACGGCCGTGTCGATCATGCCTGCGCCTCCCGGCCGGCCGCGGCGCGGCTTGACCCGGGCGCTGCCGAAACCCCCGGCTCCCTGCGGAACGCGTACTGATCGCAGCTGGTCCCCATGAGGCCCCTGAGCGGATTTCCGCGCCGGTGGAGAAACTCGCGTTCCACCGCGAAGCCCAGCCTCGCCAGCAAGGCATGGCATTCGTCCGGGCTGATCGACTGGTAGGGATAGCCGCCCAGCCAGTCGTGGACGTCGTTGTAGAAATCCATGCCGCGGTGTCCGTAATTCCGGACGTAGGCATCGAAATCCTTGCTCCGCAATGCGAAATCCAGCCTGCGCAGGAAGATGAATGCAGCCATCGCGCGCCGCTGGGAGGCGGGAGACGCCTTCGAATACCAGCGCTTGAGCACGCGCCACATCCCGCAAAACGGCGTCTTCCGGTACAGCGCCAGATAAAACTCGCCGCCCGGTCCGACCAGGGCCGCGGCGGTTTCGACGGCCCTGACCATGTCGCCGGTGTGGTGCAGCACGCCCCACGAATGGACGATGTCGAAGCTGCCGAACTCGACCGGCTGCATGTCGAACACGCTGCACACCCGGAAATCCGCCGGAAAGTCCGGCGCGAAACGCGCGAACACCTCCCTCGCCGCCCGCACGGAATCGGGATCCAGATCGACACCCGCGACCCGGCTTGCGCCCAGCCGCGCCGCCGCCAGCGCGGACAACCCCGAGCCGCAACCGATGTCCAGGAAGCTCCGTCCATCCAGCCGCTGCCGCCCGCTCAGGCTGCGCAATCCCTCCACGGCCCGGGCTATCTTCGCCTCGTCGATCTTGCTTGCGTAATCCAGCCAGTTCCGGCCGAAGGCGAAATGGGATCGCTGCTCGAGCAGGTTTTCCCGCTTCAGCATGATGCTCATGCCGTCACCTCCTCGTGCAGGGATGTCCGGTTGCGCGCGTTCTCCGACAGCCACGCCTGGAACATCAGCACGTCCCACAGGCGGCCGCCTTCGTTCACCCTGCCCGCCACGTGGTCGGCCAGCATGTTCCTGACGTAACCGGGATCGAAATAGCCTTCCTCGCGCAGGCGCCGCGCATCCAGCAGCGCTTCCGCCCAGTCCCGCAGCGGTCCGCGCAACCACGCGCCGATCGGCACTCCGAAGCCCTGCTTGGGACGATCGATCAGGTGCCGCGGCACGTGCCGGTACAGCACCTGCCGCAGCAGCCACTTGCCCTGTCCGTGCCGGACCTTCTGCCGCATCGGCACGCGCCAGGCGAATTCCACGACCCGGTGATCGAGCAGCGGCACGCGCGCTTCCAGGCTCACCCTCATGCTGGCGCGATCGACCTTGGTCAGGATGTCGCCGGGGAGATAGGTCACCAGATCGCTGTACATCATCCGCTCGATGATGTCGTTCACGCACGGACCCAGTTGCGGATCGTCGAGCTCGGTCGCGGGTTCGCGCGCGTGCAGCACCACCGCGGCCGGGTTCCGGATGTGCGACATCAGCAGGCGGTAACGCTGTTCCTGTTCGCCCGCCTCGAGCATCCCGGCCAGCACGCCCACCTTGGACTTGGGACGCTTCAGCCGCATCCGCGCGGGCAGGCAGCGGTTGGCGCCCTCCAGCAGCGATTCGTAGAAACCCGCGTGCCGCCTCAGCGAGCCGGCCGCGCGGCCGCGCAGAGTGCCCGGCATCCAGTGCAGGCAGCGTTCGATGTCGCGGGCCTTGAAGTAGCGGAGATACCCGCCGAACAGCTCGTCGCCGCCGTCGCCCGACAGGCTCACCGTGACTTCGCCGCGGGTAAGCCGCGACAGCAGGAAGGTCGGCACCTGCGAGGAATCGGAAAACGGCTCGTCGAAGATCTCCGGCAGCTTCGGCACCACGTCCAGCGCGTCCTGTGCGGTGACGTACAGTTCGTGGTGCTCGGTGCCGAGATGCCGCGCGACCGCACCGGCATGCACGGCCTCGTCGTAACCCTTCTCGTGGAATCCGATCGAGAAGGTCTTCACCGGCCGCGCCGACTGCGCCTGCATCAGCGCGACCACCGTCGAGGAATCCACGCCTCCCGAGAGGAACGCGCCCAGCGGCACGTCCGCCTCCATCCGCAGGCCCACCGCGTCGCGCAGCAGCCGCTCGAGTTCGTCGACGGCCTCGGCGTCGGACAGGCGCAGGCGATGGGTCACGCCCGATTCGGCCGCTTCGCGGGCGGACCAGTAGGTGCGCGTCATCGCGGCGAGCACCGCTTCGCCGGGCCGCGTCTTCACCAGCTCGCTGCCCAGCGTGAGCATCGTCCCCGGCGCGAGCTTGTGAATGTCCTGATAAATGGAGTGAGGCGCGTTGATGTAGTTGTGGCGCAGCAGCAGGCACAGCGCGCCGCGATCGACGGGATTGGCGAAGCCGGGCATCCGAGTGATCGCCTTCAACTCGGACGCGAACACCAACAGCGGACCGACCCAGCCGTAGTACAGCGGCTTGATGCCCAGGCGGTCGCGAACCAGCGACAGCGAACGCTCGCGGCGGTCCCACAGCGCGAACGCGAACATGCCGATGAAGCGCTTCACGGCCACCTCGAGGCCCCACTGTTCGATCGCGGCCAGCATCACCTCGGTGTCGGAATGTCCCCGGAACGTCGCGCCCAGCGCGGCGAGTTCCCGGCGCAACTGCCGGTGGTTGTACACCTCGCCGTTGTAGATCATCACGAACCGGCCGCTGGCCGACGGCATCGGCTGGTGTCCTTCCGGCGACAGGTCGATCACCGCGAGGCGCCGGTGCCCCAGCGCGATGCCGGCGGACGCATCCTGGAAGAACCCTTCGTCGTCGGGGCCGCGATGGCGCAGCGCGGCGGTCATGCCGCGCACGACGGCGCGCGCTTCCTCCGCGCTGAAGCGGTGGCCCGCGTCCCAGAATCCGGCGATCCCGCACATGGTCAATGCTCCTGTGCCACGGTGGAATACAGGCTGGCGTAGCGGCGCGCGCGGAGGCTGTTGGTGTAGCGGTCGATCACGCGCCGGCGCGCGCGCAGGCCCAGCGCGCGCCGTCCCTCGGCGCCGAGCGCGGCCAGCCTCGCCCAGCCCGCGCTCAGCGCTGCGGCGTCGCGCGGCGGCACCACCTCGCCGGTGTCGCCCACGATCACGGACACGTCGCCCACGTTGGTGGCCACACACGGCACGCCGCAGGCCATCGCTTCCGCCACCGCGTTGGGAAACGCCTCGCCGCGCGAGGACAGGGTGGCGATGTCGAACGCCGCGTTGAGCGCGGGGATGTCGGTCCTGCGCCCCAGCAGGCGCAGGTGCGTGCGCAACCGCGCGTCGCCGATCAGGGCGTCCAGGCCGGGGTTGTCAGGCGAGGCGCCCTCGCCCACCAGCACGAAAAAGGCGTCCGGATGGTCGCCGAAGAAGTGCGCGGCCGCGCGCAGGAAATTGCCGTGATCCTTGGTCGGATGCACGCGCGCCACCATGCCGATCACCAGCGCGTCGTCCGGCAGCTCCAGCTCCGCGCGGATCCGCGCGCGCGCGTCCGGATCGGGGGCGAAGATCCGGGTGTCGTAGCCGTTGGGAATCACCGCCGTGCGCGCCTTGCAGAAGCCGTAGGTCTCGTGCTGCGAAGCGCTGACGTGCGAGGCGTACAGGATCCGACGCGGCCGCGAGGACAGCAGCGCGTTCAGCCGGATCACCGCGCGCGTCCTGCGCTTGTCGGTGGCGATGTCGGTGAGGGAATGGTGCACGCTCCACAGGTGCGGCACGCGCTCCGTCCACACCGCCAGCGTGGTCATCAGGTGCGCGTGGTACATCCAGGCGTGCACCAGGTCCGCGGCCTCGTGCCGCAGCACCTGGCGCAGCCGCGCCACGTCGCCCGGCCCGGCCCGGCCCGGCCGCATGCCGAGGTGGTGGGTGGCGGCGGATTCGGACACCCGCGCGCTCAGCGCCGCCTCGCCGCCCAGCACCACCACCGCGTGCTCGAACTGCGGCGGCCGCAGCGATTCGAGCAGGCGGCACAGTGCGATTTCCGCGCCGCCCGAACCCAGCCCGGTGATGACATGGCAGATCTTCATGCGGAGGGAATCCCGAATCTCATCGTGCCGCCCTGCGCACCGCCTCGAAATAAAGGTTTTCCCCGGCACCGCGTGCGCCCAGAAGCTGCAGCGATTTCTTGACCAGCCACTTCGCGCGTCCCTTCCAGTTCAGCGTGTGCCAGCTCCCGAAATAGACGCGCCGGACGATCACCCCGTCGAAGTCGCGCTGGAGAAGCTGCGCAAGCCGCTCGCGGCTGAACGACTGCACGTGGCCCCAGCGATGGAACACCTCGCCGCACCTGGGACAGGCAACCTGGTTGTTTTCCAGCTTCTCGTCGGCAGGCACGGTGCCGAGCAGGCGTCCGCGCTCTCGCAGCACGCGCGAAACTTCCCCGAACGTCGCGGCGATCACGGCGTCGTCCAGGTGCTCGATGACTTCCGACATGATCACCACGTCGAAGTACCCGTCGGGAAACGGCATCGCCTGCGCATACCCGACCTTGGCGTGGTCGGCGTCCATCCCGGCGGTGGAACGAAGGCGCCGGATCGCGACCTCGCTGGGGTCGAGCGCATACACCTCGGCGCGGTGTCCGGCGCGGATCGTCCGTTCGAGATGGCCGTTGCCCACGCCCACGTTCAGCACGCGCCTGTCCGCGGGCGCCAGCCGGCGTGCAAGAAAATTCAGCCGCGTCGCGTTGCCCTCGAACGAATCGACGCGCTCGCCCTGGAAGTAATCCCAGATCTTTTCCTGCTGCATCGTCAGGTTCCCTTCCCGAGTTGTCCCGCCAGGGGCGCGCCGTGCATGCCGCCGGCGAGCGGCGGTCCGGCCGACATGACCGGCGGCTTCAGCCGGTAGCGGCTCCGCACCAGCGCGAGAAGCCCGTAGTACTCGAAAATCACGATCAGGCCGTCGATCTGGATCCGGTGCCGCGGACCCTGCAGCGTGGTGGTCACGCCGTAGAGGACGGTCATCACCAGGAAATAGATGACGATGAAACGCCCGGTCATGGTCCTGGTTTTCCAGACCGCGGTGATGCCGTAAACCTGCAGGGGCAGCAGCAGCCAGTAGATCAATTGCGGCAAGTCCAGGAACGCATATTCGGGTTCGGTGTGGAACGGAATGGGCGTGACGATGAACCGCACGATGCCGGTCAACGGATTGCCCGCGCTGCCGCGCAGCTTGTGCAGCGCACCGCTCATGCTGCTGTGGCCGAGCACGTGGAACACGCCGACCAGGGCCACGGCCGCCAGCAGCCACAGCCACGGGCTGCGCCTGCCTCGCCGCGAGCAGAACAGCGTCATCCCGAACGCCGCGCCCAGCGTCAGCGGCACGTAGAAGCGCGTGACCATCAGCACGCTGCCGCCCGCGGCCGCGACCAGCACCGCGCGCCGGGTCCTGCCGCTGTCCGCCAGCGCCACGGCGTACACCACCGCCGCGGTGCCGGTGGCGACCAGGATGTCCTTCAGGTTGGCGACGGTGGACCAGGCGAGGATCGCCGGACTGAGCGCGAGAAACACGAACAGGCCGACGCTGGTGCGCGCGCTCATGCCCAGCCCGATCCGCGCGGCCTTCATCAACAGCCCGGCGGCGATGAAGGTCAGCAGGATGTTGGCGGCGACGGGGGCGTAATAGCCACGCCCAAAAAGGTCGATCGCGGAAGCGTTGTAGACGAAGTACGAAAGATTCTGGCTGCCGACGGTGCTCAGCACGTGGTGGTAATTGCGCGCGAAATTGGAAATCCCGATGCCCTGGCCGGCCAGCAATTCGCCGATGTGCAGGTAGCGCCAGTCGTCGAGAAAGGTGTAGGTGCCGTCGAACAGCAGGCCGAAATACAGCACGAACAATCCCGCCTTCAGCGCCGCGATCCAGCAGCTCAGCGCCGGCCTCTGCGTGAAGCCGACCGACAGCGCGAATCCCGCGAACAGGATGGCGAGCGCGGGGCAGATCAGGTCGCCGAGCGGGAACGGAGGCAGGTGCATGGCGTTAGCTCGGCTCCCGGCTCGCGCAGACCGCCCGGAACGCCGCCTCGGAATTCCGCAGCAGCGATTCCAGCGCGAAGTTTTCCACGATGCGCGCCCGCGCCATCGCGTGCAGCCGGCCGTCCGTGTTTTCCACCGCATGCAGCGTCCGCTCGACGCCTTCCGCGAACGCCGCCGGATTGCGCGGCTCGACCACCGCGCCGCAGGCGCCGACGATGCGGGCGGAATCGCCCACGTCGGTCACCACGCACGGACGGCCGCACGCCATCGCCTCGGCCACGGTGTTCGGAAAACCCTCGCCGTAGGACGTCGAGGCGGCGATGTCCAGCGCGCTGTAAACCGCCGGCATGTCGTCCTGCGGTCCCGCCCACACCAGCCGGTCATGCAGGCCGAGTTCCGCGGCGCGCGCCGCGAGGGTTCCTGCGTACGCCGATCCGCCGCCGCCGCCCACGCAGACGAATCGCCAGCGCGGATCGCGCGCGGCAAGCATGGCGGCCGCTTCCAGGAACACGGGATGATCCTTCATCGCATCCAGACGGCCGACCAGGCCGACCAGCACCGCGTGGTCGGGGATGTTCCAGGCCTTGCGCAGGCGCGCACGGCCCGCGGCGTCGAAACGGAAGCGTTGCGTGTCGATGCCGTTGGGCACCACCCGGATGCGTTCGCGCGGATAACCCAGGGCCGCGTGATGCGCCGCGCCGGCTTCGGAATTGAAGACGATCAGGTCCGCGAAACGCGCGAGCCTGCAACTCAGCCGGAAGGTCAACCGCGACAGCCAGTCGTAGCGGTCGCGGTCGATGTAGGACGAGCGCACGCCCCACGCGATCCGGGTGTGCCGGCTGGCGAAGCGCGCCAGCAGCGACAGCAGGTTGCCGACCGTCAGATAGCCGTGGACGAGGTCCGGATCGTGTTCGCGCAGCGTGCGCCACAACCGCCGCAGGAAGCCCGCGGTGTCCCAGCGACCGCGCTTGCCCAGGTCGATCACCGCCACGTCCGCCTGCCGCAGGTCGCGCTGGAAGGCGCCGCCGCCGTAGAAGCACGCGACCGCGACGTCCCAGCCCGCCCGCCGCAGGCCCGTCGCGAGCGCGACCAGTTGCCGCTCCGCACCGCCGCGTCCCAGCGAACGGATCAGGAACAGGATGCGCGGCCTGGCGCGATCTGCCGTGGCGGCGTCCGCCGTCGCGCTGCGCGCGCGCATCGCGACAGCGGAAGTCCCGGAGGCGCGCATCATGCACCTCCCGCCGCGGCGGTCATGTCGCCCGCGGGCGCGCTGACCGCGGCCAGCAATGCGTTCCACTGGCCCAGCACCGACGGCAGCGAATAGAGCTTGCGCACCTCGCGCGCCCGTGCGCCCAGGCGCGCGCGCAGAGCGGCGTCGCGCATCAGGGCGTCGAGCGCCGCGACCAGCGCCTGCCTGTTACCCGCCGGCACCAGCCAGCCGTTTTCGCCGTGTTCGATCAGTTCGCGCGGGCCGGCGTCGCAATCGAAACTCACGCACGCCATGCCTTCCGCCATGGCTTCCAGCAGGGCGTTGGGAAATCCCTCGAAGCTGGACGACAGCACGAACAGGTCCGAGCGCCGCATCGTTTCGTGGACACGGCTGTCGAAGCCGGGCAGCGCGATGCGGCCGGCGAGACCGCGCGCAGCGATCCGCCGCGTCAGGTCGTCGCGCAGCATGCCTTCGCCCACGATCCGCAGGTCCCAGCCGGGATGGCGTCCGGCCAGTTGCGCGAACGCGTCGATCAGCAGGCCGAAGCCCTTTTCCGGCGACAGCCGCCCGACCGCGAGCAGTGTCCTGCGACCCTCGCCGCTGCGCGTCGCCGCCCCGCCCGAAGCGTCGGCGGGAATCACGGCGAGCGGATTGGGGATCACCGCGACCGGACGGTGCAGCACCGCTTCCATTTCGCAGGCGCTGCGGCGGGTCTGCACCACCACCGCGGCCGCGCGGCGGTACAGCGGTCCGTGCAGCACGCGCCAGAGACCATGCACCCAGCGCGCGCCGGGCAGGAAGGTGCGTTCGGAAACGATCACCGGCACGCGCAAGCCGGCGGCGGCGGCGAGCACCAGCACGTTGGTCCGGGTGATGAAACTGATCACGGCGTCGGGACGGCAGCGCCGGAGCGCGCGGCGCAGGGCGCGCACCCGCGCCACGTTGTTGCCGACCGCTGCCAGCCAATGTTCCGAGCCGCCCGCCAGATCCAGCGCGACGCGCTGGACCGCGGCGTCCAGCGGATACCGGTCGTGGCGCCGCGAGGCCAGCGTGATCAGCGTGACCTCGTTGCCTTCCGCGGCCCAGGCGTTGGCCAGCGCGGTCATCACGCGTTCCGCGCCGCCGCCGCCCAGCGAGGAGATGACCAGTGCCAGTTTCATGCGGCTCCACCCCTCATCGCGGTGCTGCCGAACACGGACGGCTCGACGCCCAGGCGCCTGGCGACGAAGCGCCACGCCATGGCGCGCCACACCGCCAGCGACAGCACGCTGCCGACCGCCGCGCCGGTGGCGCCCAGGTGCGGCACCAGCATCACGGTCACCGCCAGATTGACGGCGACGCCGACCAGGACGAACAGCGAGGCCTGCTTCTGGTATTTCGTCATGGACAGCATGAAGCCCACTTCGCCGAACGCCGTGGTCACGCAGTAGCCGGCCAGCAGCACCAGCAGCGGCACGTACGCGACCTCGAAACCGCGGCCGAACAATTCCAGGATCCATTTGCCCGTGACGGCGAAGAATCCGGCCACGGCCAGCGCGCCCGCGAAGCTGAGCCGCGCCGCGCGGGTGGCGACGACCTGCAGGCCGGCGACATCGCCCGCGTCGTGGCGCTCGGCGATCATGGGCGCCAGCACCACGTTGACGGCCTGCTGCCCGAACAGCGCGAAGGCGGCCATCCGCATCGCCGCATAGTAGGGACCCACGTCGCCCGTGCCCAGCAGCGCGCCGAGGATCAGCACGCTCAGCCAGTTGCCGGCCACCACGATGATCGACAGCAGCGAGAGCTGCGACCCCACGATCGCCCAGCGGCGCAGTTCGTAGCGCGGCGCGGCGCCGCGCGCCGGCGCGGGCCACGCGCGCGACATGTGCCAGGCCGAGGCGAGCAGTGCGATCAGCGCGGCCAGCGCGCTGACCGCGGCCGCCAGCGGCGCGTCGGGGCGGCGCACGGCCAGCGCCGCGAGCGGCATCAGCGGAATCAGGATCAGCGGACGCAACACGGTCGAATACAGGTTCGTCACCGTCGCGCGCTTGAATGCGCGGTGCAGGGCGCCGCTCTGTTGCAGCTGCGTCAGGATCGGCAGCGTGGCGAAGCCGATGTAGAACGTGTCGCGCCACGCCGCGGTGTGTTTCGTGCCGAGCACGTACACCACCGCGCATCCGGCAATCGCCACGCACACGCTGGTGGCGAACACCAGCAGGCCCACGCCCAGTCGCAGGCCCAGCACCTCGCCCCAGGCGTGCTCGCGGATGTAGCCCGGCATGAAGCGCACGATGCTGATGTCCTGCCCCGCCTGCGCCACCACCGCGAGCAGGCTGACCCAGCTCAGCATCAGCGCATAGATGCCGTAATCGGCGCGCCCGGTCAGGCGCGCGATCACCAGGTTGGAAACAAAACCGAGACCGGTGCCGGCCACCGACACGAGAAACGCGCCGGAGGCCCCGCGCCGCAGCAGCCGCAGGCTGGCGGCGAGATCGTGCGCGTGCCGCGTTTCGGCGTGCACGTCCCGCGATTCCCCGAGGGCTTCCGGTGAGGAATTCACGGCGAGGCCCCTCCGGCTGCGTGCCCGCGCCTCGATTCCGCAAGCAGTGCGTCGAGCAGCAAGGCATCGTCGCGGCCGCCCGTCCATTTCAGCGCGGTGCCGGGAAACGCCGGCTGGCGGCAGGCGCCGCGCAACGCATACACGCACGCGTATGCGATCAGCCGCAGACGCGCTTCGCGTTCCTCGCGGTCGAATTCGCGGGTGAGCGCGTCCAGCACGGCGGTGGCCAGTTGCGCGGGCTGCGGGCTTTCGAGCCGCATCACGGCCACCAGGTAGCGGATCAGGTCGAAATCGGCGGGGTAATCGCCGCCCGCGTATTCCCAGTCGAACACGTACAGACGGTCCCGGTGGCGAAACGTGTTCACGGGCGTGAAGTCGCCGTGCGCGAGCCCGCGCGAGGCGATCGCTCCGGGCTGCTGCGAAAGCACGTGCAGGACGCGCCGGAAACGTTCCCGCCAGCCGTCCGACAGACGACCCGCCACGCCTTGCACCTGCGCGTGCCAAGTCTGCAGCAGGGGGTCGCCGTCTCTCGACCAGGTCGGCGCGGTCCGTTGCGCCAGCTCGTCCAGAAACGCCCGATGCAGCGCATCCGGAAGGAACGCGCGCGGCACGCGGGGCGGTGTCCCGATCGCGTCGGTGGCGAGCACCGCAGTGCCGTCGCGCACCTCGTGCAGCAGCACGCGCGGAATCAGCGCGGATTGCAGATCCAGCGCGTGGAGCGCGCGCAGGGTGGCGGCCTCGTTGGCGAGCAGGGCATGCACGTCGGGCGTGCGCGAGACCTTGGCATAGCCCCTGACGGAACCGTCTCCGTCCATGCACTGCATCACCAGCTTGCGGTGCGGACCGGCGGTGCCGGTCATGAACGCGGCGTGCACGGCGCCGGACCCGAACACCGCCGCGATCCGGTTGATGCCCGAAACGTACGCCCGGCCCCGCAGCCACAGTCCGGACAGGCCGAACCGGATGCTGGCCGAGGCGAGGCGCTTGAACAGGCGCGGCGTGAAGCGCAACGGCTGGATCAGCGCCAGCGAACTCGCACACACCGCGCGCGGCCGCAGCGGCATCAGGAACCAGCGCGCATTCGCGCGTCCGGCCAGCACGCCGCAGGGTTCGCAGCCGGGGCGCGCACGTTCGGAGACATGCAGCCCCAGCGCTTCCATTTCCCGCACCGCGGCGCGCACGTGCGGATCGGAGAAGAATCCGCGCGGTCCCGCCGCCACCGACTGCCGCCACGCCGCCCCGGCACGCGTCGCGTGTCCGTGTTGGCTGCCCGACTCACTCGATGGCGGCGTATCCGTAATAGCCGTATGCGGAGTATGTGCCGCTGCGTTTTTCCATGCCATTGAACACGACGCCCTTGATGTTGACTCCGCTCTGCCTGAAACGCTGCAAGGCCGTCTCGACCTCGCGCGACTGGTTGAGGCCGAAACGCACCACCAGCAGGCTGGTGCCGACGTGGTGGCCGATGATCGCCGCATCGGTGACCGCGAGAATCGGCGGACTGTCGATCACGACCAGGTCGTACTGCGGCGAGATCTCGCGCAGCAGCATTCCGAAACGGGGGCTCATCAGCAGTTCGGACGGATTGGGCGGCCGCCGGCCGCTGGCGATGAAGTGCAGGTTCTCGATGCCCTCCACCGGGCGGATCGCGGTCTCGAGGTCGAGGGCGCCGGCGATCAGTTCCGACAGCCCTTCTTCCGCCCGGCCGCCCAGGATCGTGTGCAGCTTGCCGTCGCGCATGTTGGCGTCGATCAGCAGCACCTTCTCGCCGGCCTGCGCGTTCAGCGCCGCGAGGTTGGCGGAGACGAAGGTCTTGCCGGCCCGTGCGGACGAACCGCAGATCATCACGCGGTTGTCCTTCGCATCGAGCTGGCCGAAGCGCAGGCTGGTGCGCAGGCTGCGCAGGGCCTCGGTGGCCAGATCCTCCGGCGCCGCCAGCGCCAGCAGGCGTTGCCGGCGCCGGGCGAACAGGCGCTGGGTCTGCTGCGAAAGCTCGAACTGCTGTTCGCTCAGCGGAATCGCGGTATAGACCGGCAGGCCCAGGCGCTCGATCTCGGCCGGATCCTCCACGCCGCGGCGCAGCATCTGGCGCAGGAAGACGAATGCGCACGCCAGGAACGCGCCCACGAACGTGCCGCCCAGCACGGTCACCAGTTTCCTCGGCTTGGCCGGCCTGGTGATGTCAACCGAGGGCGGATCGACGATGCGCGCGGTGCCCACCGTGCCGGCCTGCGCGATTTCCAGTTGCTGGGCCTCGTTGAGCAGGCCGTTGTACGTGGTGTCGAGCACCTGCACGTCGCCGTTGAGGCGCAGCAGCTCCCGCTGGGTGTCGGGCAGCGTGTTCAGGCGGCTGTCGATCGCGGCCTTCTGCGCCTTCAATTGCGCGATCTGCGCCACGATGGCCTTGTAGGCCGGATGGTCGGGGGTGTAGAGACGCGCCGCCTCGATCCTCTGCGTCTCGAGCTGCTGGAGGTTGGTGCTGAGGTTGTCGAGCTGGGTGAGCAGGCTCTGGGTCTGCATCGGCACATCCACGGAATGCGCCTTCAGCTGGAATGCGTTGAGCGCGGCCTGTGCGGCTTCCAGCTTCTTCTTCACCACCGGCAGTTGCTGCCGGACGAACTTCAGGCTGTTGGAGGCCTGCGCCGAGTTGCGGCCCACGTTCTGTTCCAGATAGGCCTTGGTGATCTGGTCGAGCACGTCCACCGCGAGCTGCGGGGTCACGCTGTCGTAGCTCAACTGGATGACGTTGGAATCCTGCTCCGTCTGCTTGGCGACCACCGCCTTCTGCAGTTCGCTGATGGTGGTCACCTCGTAATTGCGCACGACGTGGAAGCGCATGCCCGGATTGGCGTGCATGCTCGTCACCAGCATCGTGACGCCCGAGCCCTGCGCGGGCCGGCCGACCTGTCCGTGCAGCAGCAGCCGTCCCGGCGTCAGCCGCAGAAAGCCGTCCTCCCACAGCGAGTAGCCGCCGTCGGGGCCGGCGACCAGGGTCAGTTTTCTTCCCAGCAGGTCGTGCGGCACGTCGAGCGTGGCTATGCTCAGCTGCGAACCGCCCCAGTCGTAATGACTGAGCCCCAGCCAGGGCGACGCGACATCGCCCGGCGCGGCGGCCTTGTATTGCCGGGCGATCAGGCTGCCCAGCACCGGAATCCGGTACGGGCTGACCACGATGTTCAGGTTGAGGTTGTCGACCGCCTTCTTGAGCACCGATTGCGAGGTGAGAATCGAGACCGCATCGGTGGCTTCGGGATTGGAGGCGCCCACCGCCTGCGCGACGGCCGTGAGGCCCGGCAGCGTCGGCGCCTGCTCGACCTGCACCATCGCATCGGCTTCGTACACAGGCGTGGCGACGAGGACATAGGCCAGACTCGCCACGAAGAAGATCGCGGTCACCGCGATGATCAAGCGCCTGTGGTCGAGCAGCGTCCCCAGCAGGGCGCGCAGGTCGATTTCGTCTTCGAGTTGATCGGGTTTGCTTGCAGCAGCCATGACTCACGCATTCCCGTGGAAGCGGATGGCGCCCTGAATCCGGAGGAAAGATTCAGCGATGGCCATCCGTCCGGAGACCGAAGTCCGGCGCTGGATGCCTTCGTCGCTGGAGCGAGCCTTCCAGGACTTCCACTGATTGTTCGGAGGGGATCGTTTGCCGGCGGTCGTTCAGGCAATGGTGGCGTGACCGGCGGCAAACATCATTTCCATCACCTTCAACTGCCCGTCATTACACCTCCACGCCCGGCGGCACGATCCCGCAGGGGGATTCACCATACATCGGCAGATTCATTGGTTCTTAATTTTCATTTCACGCAAATTCAGGCACGTGAATATGAATTAAATTGTTTTGTGAATAGGTTATAAATAAGCAGGGCAATTACAGCATGGACAAACGCGGCAAACCGTGACTTATACTTCGCTCCCCGCACGGAGACAAGTGATTCACTGCTTGTCGTGACGATAGGAGCGACGCGAAATGAAGTGGCGCACTGCCTGGCACGTCGCAATCCCGGCGAAGCAGACGACCGGCCGGAAGGCGTTCATCGCGTGAACCGGTCCATGCCACGTCCCGGCCCCACCGGCGCCGCGGCCCCCGGGCCGGGAATGGATCACGCTTGCAGCGGAACCCGCGCACGCCCACGGATTGCGGACACTCCGGCGGATGAACGGCGCGCACGGCAGCGCCTGTCCGTGGCGGGATGGATGCGCATCGCGGCATGCACGGCCATCGTTGCATCGCTGGCCGGTTGCGTGTGGGCGCCGGGCCAGAGCATGTCCGGTACCGTGCGCAGCAGCAACGGCTACGTGCAGCTGGTTCCGATCACGCCGCAACTGGTGGCTTCCGAACAGAACGCGGCAGCGGCTGCCGCCGGCGCGGCGATTCCCGCCGCCTTGCTGGATTACCAGCCGCAACCGTACCGGATCGGTCCCGGCGACACGCTGTACATCACGGTCTGGGATCATCCCGAATTGACCTCGCCCGCCGGTTCGCAGCAGCAGACCGAGGCCAACGGCCGTCTGGTGCGGCCCGACGGCACGCTGTTCTATCCGTACGTCGGCGTGCTGAAGGTCTCGGGCCTGACCATCGAGGAGGCTCGTCAGGCCATCGCGTCAGGGCTCGCCCACTGGATCAGGAATCCGCAGGTCGATGTCAGCGTGGTGAACTACGCGAGCCAGTACGTGCTGCTGGAAGGTGCGTTCGTGAAGGCCGGCCCGCAGCCGATCACCGCAGTGCCGTTGACGCTGGGCCAGGCCATCGGCGTCGCGGGCATCGACGTGCAGAATGCCAATCTCTCCGGCGTGATCCTGACGCGCGACGGACAGGATTACCACCTCGACCTCAGCGCCATCGACGGCAACGCGGCCCCCGCGAAACGGATCTACCTGAAGGCCGGCGATCGCGTGCTGCTGCCCTTCAACGACCGCCAGGAAGTGTACGTGATGGGCGAAGTGGTGCGTCCGGCGGCGCTGCGCTTCAAGACGGCGGACCTCACCCTCACGCAGGCACTGGGCCAGGCGGGCGGACTCAACGAGGTCACCTCCAAGGGCATGATCTATGTCGTGCGCGGGATGACGAACAACCCGTCGCAACGCCCGACGGTTTACGAGCTCGATGCGAAATCGCCGGCGGCATTCGCGCTGGCCGACGATTTCAGGGTGAAACCGGGCGACGTGGTATTCGCCAGCGCCGCCGGCATTACCCGCTGGAACCGTTTTCTGAGCCAGCTGCTGCCGTTGACCAGCGCCCTGAGCGCCGCGGCATCCAGCCAGTACTACATCAACAACACCAAATAAACGGCACCGGATCGTCCCGGGAAATACCCGGACCCGATCCGGCTTGCCGCCGGGACCGTCTCCCCCGGAGACGGCAGATACAGGGGCTTGCATTATCCGTAAACGACGCGGAGGGATGGTTTTGTCTTTCAAATTCCCGCGGCCTGCCAGGCAAAAATCCCCAGTCATCGAAACCGTGAACCAGGGCCTGATTCAGCATTTATTTCGACGCTTGAATTTAGTTTGCCGATTCGTTTTCCGACCGGCGTGCAGGTGATTTATGTTGCACGATCCAAGGATGCTCCGCGCATGTGCGCTGGTCGTGGGAGTGTCGGCCGTCGCGCTAGTACTGCTGCTGCCGATCGGCAGCCGGCTGGGCCTGGTTGATCGCCCCGATCACATACGCAAGCGGCACGCATTCGACACGCCGCTGGTCGGCGGCCTGGCCGTCACCGCGGGCATCCTCGCCGGATGGTGGTATCTCGGCAGGTTCCATGCATTCGAGGACGCCGTGATCGGCACCTCGCTGGGCCTGGTGCTGGTCGGCGTGATCGACGACCTGTGCGACCTCAAGGTGCGGGTGCGGCTGGTCGCGCAGCTTTTCGCGATCGCGGTGGTGATCCTCGCCACTGGCGTGTATGTCCATTCGCTGGGCATCCTGCACGGCCACGACATCGAACTCGGCTGGCTGGGCATTCCCTTCACCGTCGTGGCCGTGATCGGATTGCTGAATGCCTTCAACCTGATTGACGGCATCGACGGTCTGGCCGGATGCATGGCGCTGGTGGCCGCGGGAGCGATCTGCCTGCTCGGCAACCCCGGAACCGGCAACCCTGCGATCACGCTGGTGGTGATGGCCGCTGCCGCGGTGCTGCCTTTCCTGGCCTTCAATCTCGGCCTGTTCGGGCGCCAGGGCAAGGTGTTCCTGGGCGACTCGGGCAGCATCGTGCTCGGTTACCTGTTCGCCTGGACCCTGATCGGCATGAGCCAGAGCGAACCGCGGCAGATCTCGCCGGGGCTGGTGCTGTGGTGTGTCGCGCTGCCGGTGTTCGACACGCTGACCGTGATGTTCCGCCGCCTGTGCCGGGGCAAGTCGCCGTTCACCGCGGGTCGCGGACACATCCATCACCTGCTGCTGGATGCCGGCCTCAGTCCGCGCACCGCCCTGCTGTGCCTGGTCGCGTTCGCCGCCGTGCTGCCGTTCCTCGGGCTCGAGGTTCACCGCCGCGCGGGGCCCGCCGCCAACCTTGCGGCCTTCGTGCTGCTGCTGGTGCTCTACGCGGCCGGGACCACGTATCTCTGGCAACGGCGAGAGCAGAAACTGCGCGCCGCACCCCGGCATGCCGCTGCCGCGGACGGGAATTTCCATCCCGGTCTGCCGGCCGCGCATTGGCACCGCCCGGCCGTGGAGGGCCTGCAGCGCGATTTCTCGATGCAAGGACCGATCGACGGCGCACTGGAACGTCCCGAACCCGAAACGCGGCGCAGCCTGAGCGAAAGCTCCTGATGCCATCCCTTCCCGACAGCGTCACGTGAGCGATCGCCCGGCGTCTGGCGATCGGCCCGGATGTTCCCTATCCTGCCGCTTTTGGGCGGGAGGATGGGGTCATGCAGGCATTCGCCCTGATCGGGGACATCGGCGGCACCAATGCGCGTTTCGCGCTCACCGATCCGGCCGCGCCGGCGCCGCAGATCCTGCATGAACAGACCGAGACCGACGCGGATTTCCCGAGCCTGGGCGAGGCCGCGCTGCATTACCTCGACACGACGGGCGCGAAGCCGAAACGCGCGGTGCTGGCGGTGGCCTCGCCGATCGAGGGTGACGAGATCAAGCTGACCAACCGCGCGTGGTCGTTCAGGCGCAGCGAACTGCAACGCAGGCTGGGGCTCGACGACCTGCGGCTCATCAACGATTTTGCCGCCATCGCGTGGGCGGCGCCGCACCTCGACGCCGCGGTGCGGATGCCGGTGCACGGCGACGTCGTGACGCCGCCCGCGGGGCCGGTCACCCTGATCGGCGCCGGCACCGGCCTGGGCGTCGCGCTGCTGATCGGTTCGCACGCGCACGGCTGGCACGTGGTGCCCACCGAAGGCGGCCACGCCAGCTTCGCACCCACCGACGACGAGGAGCGCCGGATCGCCGCGTGGCTGGCCGTGCGTCACGGCCGGGTTTCCAACGAACGCCTGCTGAGCGGCCACGGCCTGTCGAACATCGACGCCTGCCTGCGCGGCATCGCGCCGGTCGCCGCGCCCGCGCCGCAGCCGGGCTCGCGCAGGTCGAAGGATGTGGTCGATGCAGCGCTGGCGGGCAGCGATCCCGAGGCCGGACACGCGCTGCGCCGCTTCTGCCGGATCTACGGCGCGGTGGCCGGCGACGCCGCGCTGCTGCACGGGGCGAACACCGTGCTGATCGCCGGCGGCGTGGTGCTGCACTTCCTGGATTTCTTCCACACCAGCGAATTCATGGATGCCTTCACCGCCAAGGGCCGCCACACCGATTACATGAAACGCATGGCGGTGCAGGTGATCACCCATCCCAACCCGGGCCTGCTCGGCGCAGCGGTGGCGGCACGGCAACCGCCCGCGGATACCCTGGACGACGTGCGCGTCGCGCGGAAGGACGCCGCACCGGCCGATTGATCCGGACAGTCGCTGCCCCGGACCCGGGTCGGGCGCTCCTATTGCATGAAGGCCTGTTCGCGCACGCGGTGGATCTCGTCGCGCAGGCGCGCGGCTTCCTCGAACTCCAGATCCTGCGCGTGCCGGTACATCTCGGCCTCGAGCTTGCCGATCAGCGCGGCGGCGGCGTGTGCATCCAGCGCGGAATAATCGGCGGCCTGCTCGGCGATGGCGGCGCTCCTGCCCGCCGACGCGGTCTTGCCGGCACGCGCGCGCCCGCGCGCCGACGGCTCCTCGCGCGCACCTTCCATCACGTCGGCGACCGCACGCACGATCGACTTCGGCGTGATCCCGCGTTCCTCGTTGTATTCGATCTGCTTGCGGCGGCGGCGTCCGGTTTCGTCGATCGCGGCCTGCATCGAACGGGTGACGGTATCGGCATACAGGATCGCCTTGCCGCGCACGTTGCGCGCCGCGCGGCCGATGGTCTGGATCAGTGATCCGGTGGAGCGCAGATAACCTTCCTTGTCGGCGTCCAGGATCGCGACCAGCGACACCTCGGGCATGTCCAGCCCCTCGCGCAGCAGGTTGATGCCGACCAGCACGTCGAATTTGCCGAGCCGGAGATCGCGGATGATCTCCACGCGGTCGACGGTTTCGATGTCGGCGTGCAGATAGCGCACCCGGATGTCCTGCTCCGCCAGATAGTCGGTGAGGTTTTCGGCCATCCGCTTGGTCAGCGTGGTGATCAGCACGCGGTCGCCCAGCTTCACGCGCTGGCGGATCTCGCCCAGCACGTCATCGACCTGCGTGCGGGCGGGCCGCACTTCCACTTCCGGATCGACCAGCCCGGTCGGGCGCACCACCAGTTCCACCACGCTGCCGCCGGACTGGCGAAGTTCGTAAGGACCGGGCGTCGCCGATACGAAGATGGTGCGCGGTTCGCGGCGTTCCCATTCCTCGAATTTCAGCGGGCGGTTGTCCAGCGCGGACGGCAGCCGGAAACCGAATTCGACCAGGGTTTCCTTGCGCGAGCGGTCGCCCTTGTACATCGCGCCCAACTGCGGGATGGTGACGTGCGATTCGTCCACCACCAGCAGCGCGTCGGGTGGCAGATAGTCGAACAACGTGGGCGGCGGTTCGCCCGGTGCGCGGCGCGTGAGGTGCCGCGAGTAGTTCTCGATGCCCTGGCAGTAGCCGACTTCGGCCATCATCTCGATGTCGTAACGGGTACGCTGTTCCAGCCGCTGCGCTTCCAGCAGCTTGTTCTCGTTGCGCAGCACCTCAAGGCGTTCCTTGAGTTCCTCCTTGATGGTCTCGATCGCGTTCAGCACGCTCTCGCGCGTCGAGGCGTAATGGGTGCGCGGATACACCGTGTAGCGCTGCACCTTGCGGAGTGTCGCGCCGGTCAAGGGATCGAACAGCGACAGTTTCTCGATCTCGCCGTCGAAACACTCGATCCGCAGCGCCTCGGTTTCGTTCTCGGCCGGGAACACGTCCACGATCTCGCCGCGCACCCGGTAGGTGCCGCGGTGCAGTTCCATCTCGTTGCGGGTGTACTGCAATTCGGTCAACTGCCGGATCAGCTTGCGCGGATCGATCTTCTCGCCCACCGACAGGATCAGGCGCAGGCTGAGATAATCATCGGGATCGCCCAGACCGTAGATCGCCGATACGGTGCCCACGATCAGCGCATCGCGGCGCGAGAGCAACGCCTTGGTCGCGGCCAGGCGCATCTGCTCGATGTGCTCGTTGATCGAGGCGTCCTTCTCGATGTAGGTGTCGGACGAGGGAACGTAGGCTTCCGGCTGGTAATAGTCGTAGTAGCTGACGAAATATTCGACGGCGTTGTCCGGGAAGAACTGCCTGAACTCGCCGTACAACTGCGCGGCCAGCGTCTTGTTGGGCGCCAGCACCAGGGTGGGTTTCTGGATCGCCTGCACCACGTTGGCGATGGTGAAGGTCTTGCCGGAACCGGTGACGCCCAGCAGCGTCTGCGCGGCCAGGCCCGATTCGAAGCCTTCTATCAGCTTCGCGATCGCCTGCGGCTGGTCGCCGGCGGGC
>JAJPHQ010000098.1 GCA_021325195.1 Gammaproteobacteria bacterium
CAGGAATCGGAACCAATACCAGCCCGGCCCGGATGTAGTCGCGCAGGGTGTCGCTGTACGTTGCCAGCTTGGCAACGGCGTTCATGGCGCACCTTCCGCCGTGCCGTTAAATACGGCACTTTTCGGCACTTTGCAGTGCAGGCAAGGGGTAGGTAAGGGGTCGGATGCGATCGTCGTTTCTACGCCAACGGATGCAGGGTTTTCCTGCTTCGTTTGACGTAACGCGCGGATGGCGTCGCCCGGCCGCCTGTTGGCGAGCGTTAACCACCCTTCCGGCAGGTCGGCGGGATCGTGCGACTTGATCCATGCGGGTGCCGTACGGCTCACGGGCCGAAGCCGCCACAAGGGACAGTTCACGGTGCCGCATACGCTCACTTGCTCTAGCCAAGTGCCGTCCGCGTGCCGGTCATAGATGCATTGTTTGCAGAATGCGGCGATGGCCGCGCTGCGGGTCTTTGGCGCGTTCATGCTGCATCCGCCTTGCCGGATTCACCGGCAGCGAACGCGGCCAAGTCGGCCCGGTGGTAGCGGACAAGGCGCGGCCCGATCTTGTGGACGCGCGGCCCCTGCCGCTTCCAGCGCCAGTTACACAAGGTTTGCCGCGACACGCCAAGGATGCGCGCGGCTTCATCGGTTGAAACGTAGTCGCCGGGACAGGGCAGGGGGGCCGCATCGTGCGGCGAAGGTGTTGCGGGTTGCATAGCCGTGTTTCCCGTTGCATGCGCGGGATTGCGCGGCTATCTATTTACTATCCCGAAGCACTGAACTCTTGCTATTGCAGTCGGCGGCGTTGCAATTGCAGTCAATCCTTGCGGCTGTCCATCGCTTCGCGCACTGCTTTCAGGTGTTCGCCAATGGTGCGGCTGGATAGCTTCACGTCCGGCATCATCGCTGCGATGGCTTCGCCCGCCTTCATCGGCTGTGACAAGTCCAGTTTTGCGTTCTGAGCTAGCGCGCCAATGATGCAAAGCAACGTTGCGCGCTCGCGCCCGTCAAGCGGCTTATCGGTATCGTGCGCGCGCTCCGGTGTCGTCCCGCTTTTGTTCGGCCAAGCGTCTGGGTTGGCCAAAAAGAAGAACGCATCGGTGTGTCCGATCGTTTGAAGCCAGCTGCGAACATCGGACTGTTGCACGAAGGTTTTGTCTTCAACGTCAAGGCTGAAGTATTGCCCTTCGTAGGGATTATTTGTGCGTTTCGCCGGAACTTCGCCGCGCTCGATGGCCTGCTTCAACGCAGTCATGATCGGAACATAACCATACGGCCTGCCCGTAATCTCATGGCTTGGGTCGCGCCCGAAGATCAACATCACGGCTTGAAACAGGTTCAACGGGTCAATCAATAGCCACGGCTTCAACCTCGTAGCCGAATCGGGTTGATTCCAGTCAGTCATCGCGCGTACCTTCCACGCCCTTCAATGGATCGCCACGGCAACGCGGTGAAGGTGTCCGCGCGTTCGGGAGCTACCCTAGCCGTGGCGGTTCGGTTATGCGCTGGCGCGCCTTGTCTGCGGCTTCGGCGTAAGGGTCAGGTGCAAGTCGCAGCCCACGGCATCGGCATATTTGCGAAGCGTGGCAACGGATGGCGCATGCTTGCGGCTGCCCGCGCTCGCTTCCAGCCGTGCGACGCTCGCTTGTGCCACGCCCATGCGTTCGGCCACGTCGGCTTGCGTCATGCCCGCCGCTTGGCGTGCGCGCAGCAGTTCGCCCAGCGCGGCGTATTCATCGGCCAGCGCGTCATACGCGGCCTTAAAGCCCTTGCGCTTCATCCAGCGTGCGCGGGTGGCGTCAAGGTCAAGGGCAACGGGTTGGTAACGGTCGCGGGTCATGCTTTCGTTTCCTTCAATCGTGCGCGTGCGGTGTCAAGCTCGCGCTTGGGGGTCTGTTCGGTTTTCCTTGTGAAAGCGTGCAAGATCACGATGCGCTGGTCGGTGACGGTGCAGTAGAACGCGCGCCCGATGCCTTCGCGTCCCTTGGCGCGCACTTCGAACAATCCGCCGCCCATGGCGCGCGTGTGCGGCAGGCCCAAGTCCGGGCCGTGTTCGTGCATCGCTTCGATGATGCGCAGGAAACTTGCGCGGATGCCGGTCGGCCATGCTTCGATGGTCGCGGCAACCTTGGCGCTGTAGTAGCTGAATTGCCACGCGGCCATTATAGCATCCTTGTTATCCCTTGTGCCACTTGCCGATCGGTACAACCTTGCCCGGTGACACGCGCAGCGTGTCCAGATAGTCCGCCCATGCCTGCATCATCTTGCGGCGTTCGGGCAGGTGCGACGTGCGGTTGTACGCCCGCCCGTTCGCATCCCTCACGGCATGATCTAGCTGGTGTTCGATGACGTGCATCGGGAAGCCCAGCCCTTCGTCCAGAATCGTGCGCGCCGTCGCGCGCCAGCCGTGCGTCGTCACTGTCGCCTTGTCATAACCCATGCGGCGCAGCGCGGCCAGCAACGCCATGTCGGAAAGCGGTTTCTTGCGGTCGCGCGTGCCGGGAAACACGTAGCGGCCAGATCCAGTCAGCGGCCAAAGCTCGCGCAGGATCGCGACGGCTTGCGATGCCAGCGGCACAAGATGCGCGCCGGTCAGCGGGTCATCCTTCAATGCCTTTTTCAGCTTGCGGCGGTGTGCCGGAATGTTCCACTCGCCAGCGTCAAGATCAAACTCCGCCCACTCGGCTTGCCGCAGTTCGCCGGGCCGCAGGAACACCAGCGGCGCGAGCTGCAGCGCGCAGCGAACGGGCAGGGTGCCGTTGTAGGCGTCAATGTCGCGCAGCAGATGGCCCAGTTGGTCGGGGTCCACGATGGCCGCATGGTGGCGCTTGGTGACGGGTGTCAGCGCTTCGCCCAGCTTGTGCGTCACGTCGGCTTGCGCGCGCCCGGTGGCGATGCCGTAGCGGATCACCTGCCCGATATTGGTGAGTGCCCGGTGTGCGGTTTCGATGGCCCCGCGCGATTCGATCCGTCGCAGCACGTCCAGAACGTCGGGTGCCGTGACGCTCGCAATCGGCTTGCGTCCGATCCACGGGAACACGTCGCGTTCAAGGCGGCGCATGATGCGCTCGCCGTGCGCAGGAACCCATGACGCGGATTGCTTGGCGTACCACTCGCGCGCCACGGCTTCAAAAGTGTCGGCGGTGGCGATGGCTTCCGCCTTGCGTTTGTCGCCGGGGTCGATGCCATCGGCCAGCAGGCGGCGCAGTTCGTCCCGTTTCTCCCGCGCGCGTTTCAGCGAAACATCGGGATAGGTGCCGAGTGACAGCGTGTTGCGCTTGCCGGTGCCGGGCCGGTAGTAATCGAAGCGCCACCAGCGCGCGCCGTTCGGCTTCACAAGCAGGTACATGCCGCGCTCGTCGGCAAGCTTGTAGGCGGCGGCTTGCGGCTTGGCGTTCGTGACAGCGGAAGGCGTCAGCATGACGGTAACCCCCTTGGGTTCCTGTACCGTTACCGCCAAGGTTACCGTTACGCTTGGGGGATGGCAAGGGAAGTTACCGTTACATCTCGGGAAGTGCGGGCAAGAAAAAACCGCGTCAGTGCGCGGTTTCAAGGATGTTGCGGGATATTGTTAGATAGTGGATTGGTGGAGGCGGCGGGAATCGAACCCGCGTCCGAAGGTGCTCCGCGCCCGGCGCTACATGCTTAGCTCATCGTTCGATCTCATTCCAGAGCAGCACGATGTGCAAAGCGCACTCCAGAACCAGCCTGATGACTCTTAACCAGCGGACGACAGGCAGCGACTACTGGCGATCATGTGATGATGACCCTACATCCACGAGCACATGCACAAGTGGGTTCGGGGCTGAGGCCTAAGCGGCCAGAGCGTAGACGTCGTCGTTGGCGTCTGATTTTTTGCCATCGGATTTACGAGGAAGATGACGCCCTCGGCATGCTCCAGACTGCTTCACAACCCCCGTCGAAGCCAGGTCGCCCCCGGGGAACACCATCATGTGGGCGGCGGCGCGGGAAATCAATCGCGGCGGCTGGCATCATGCCGGATCCGTTCATCACAGCGTTGACGGTTCTGCATGGGCAACATCGTCTGGCTGGCCTCGTACCCGAAATCGGGCAACACGTGGCTGCGCGCGTTCCTGGCCAACCTGATCGCCAATCGCGTCGAGCCGCTGCGGCCGGACGAGATTCGCGACTACACCGATTACGAAACCCGTCCCGAGCGTTTCAGCGAACTGGCCGGCCGTCCGAGTACCGAATTGGACGTCGCCGAAATCGCGGCATTGCGCTTCGATGTGCACGCGTTGATCGCGCAGCGCGCGCAGGGCACGCGCCTGCTGATGACCCACAACTTCTGCGGCAGTTTCGAGGGCCATCCGCTGTTCAACTGGGAGGTCACGGCCGGCGCGATCTACGTGGTGCGCAACCCGCTGGACGTGGCCGTGAGCATGACCCACCATTTCGGGTTAACGCTGGAGGAGGCCATCGACCGGCTGGGCGACGAACGCGTGGCGTCGGTCAACGACGAAGTCGCGGTCAGCCACCTCATCGGTTCGTGGTCATCGCACGTGAAGGGGTGGGCCGACATGGCCGAGCGCGCGCAGGGCAAGGTCATCGTGCTGCGCTACGAGGACCTGCTGGACAAGCCGGCCAAGCATTTCGCCAGGGCCGCGAAACTGATCGGCCTTGGCCACGACAAGGCGCGGATCGAGCGCGCCGTCCGGCACACGAGTTTCCAGACCCTGTCGGCACTGGAGAAAAAGCACGGTTTCGTGGAAGCGGTGGACGAGAAGACGCGCTTCTTTCACAAGGGCCGCGCCAACCAGTGGCGCGAGGCGCTGAGTCGCGAGCAGGTGGAGCGGATCGTGCGCGACCACCGCGAGCAGATGCAGCGCTTCAGGTACGTGCCGCCGGGGTATTGATCTTGTTGCCGTCATTCCGGCGAAAGCCGGACAAATTTGTCTGGAACAAATTTGAACAACCAAAGGCTGGCCCAAAGGGCAAAGTCCATGGATGGCCTTTGCAATCCAGTCTGATTTCCTGTCGGGGGAAGCAAGATCAAGATGGATTCCGGATCGCGGCTTCGCCGCGTCCGGAATGGCGACAAGGTGGTCGTGCTTTCCGAGTCCCGGGTCCCGGTTTCAGCCCGCCTTGTTGTGCGCACGCAGCGTGCGCTGCTTCTCGATGTTCCACTCGCGCTGTTTTTCGCTGGCGCGCTTGTCGTGCGCCTGCTTGCCGCGTGCGATCCCGATTTCGATCTTGGCACGGTTGTGCTTCCAGTACATCGCCAGCGGCACCAGCGTCTGGCCCTTGCGTTCGACCGCGCCGATCAGCTTGTCGATCTCGGCGCGGTGCAGCAGCAGCTTGCGCGTGCGGCGTTCGTCGGCCACCACGTGCGTCGAAGCCGAAAGCAGCGGCGGGATCGACGCGCCGAACAGGAACAGTTCGCCGCCGCGCACCACCGCATAGGCGTCGCCCAGGTTGATCCGGCCCGCGCGCAGGCTCTTCACCTCCCAGCCCTGCAACGCAACGCCGGCCTCGAAGCGTTCCTCGATGTGGTACTCGTGGCGCGCGCGCTTGTTGAGCGCGATCGTCGACGAGCCCTTGCCGTCCTTGTCTTTCTTCTTTGCCATGTTCGTTAGAATGTCCGCAGTGCCTTGCCGGTCATCGCGACCGGCGTCCGCGAGCGGGAGATGCCGCCATCGAAATCCGCCGTCACGCGCTGGTCCGCTACACGCCGGAGCAGATGTTCGACCTGGTCAACGAAGTGGAAGCTTACCCGAGGCGCTTCCCCTGGTGTCTCGGCGCGCACGTCTCGGAGCACGACGGCAGGCATCTCGTGGCGCGGCTGGACCTGCGCTTCGCGGGCGTCACCCAGCACTTCACCACCCGCAACACCCTGGACCGCCCGCGCAGCATCAAGATGCAGTTCGTGGACGGGCCGTTCGACTGGCTGCACGGCGAATGGACCTTCACGCCGCTGGGCGACGCCGGTTGCAAGGTCGAACTGGAACTCGACTTCGAGGTCAGCAACAAGCTAGCCGGCTTCGCCTTCCGGATCGGGTTCCAGAAACTCGCCGACCGGATGGTCGACGACTTCTGCGCCGAGGCGAAGCGGACGTATGCCTGAAGCGCCGCGGATCCGCGTCACGGTCGCTTGTGCATTGCCCGAGCGTGCCTTCCTGCGCGAGCTCGAGCTTCCGGCGGGTTCCCGTGTGGCCGATGCGATCGAAACGTCCGGCATTCGCAGGGAATGGCCGGGCATCGAAATACGCGACGACCGCCTCGGCATCTACTCGCGCAAGGCCGCCATCGACACCGTTTTGAGTGACGGCGACCGCGTGGAAATCTACCGGCCGCTCAGGGTCGATCCCAAGGAGGCGAGGAGGAGAAGGGCGCGCCGAGTGGCGAGGTGACTTCCGGGATCGGGGCCGGCAGTCGGCAACGCCTCGGTCGCGGGACGGCATGCCAGACCTGCGCATCCTGCGCTCGCCGGACAAGCCTGCCCCCGGCGTCGTGCCTCGGGCGTGTGCCGGCGCGGGAGGCGATTCACGCGACCCGCGGGAGCACCGGCTCAACCCCCGTCGCTTCCGCCGCCCTGCTGTGCCTTCTTCTCCAGTTCCTTCTGTTCTTCCTTGGTCAGATTGGAGGGATACATCGGACCGTACTTGTGGCTCTCCTGGAGCAGCTCCTGCGGCGTTTCCTTCATGAAATCGCCCTCGGTGCGCACCAGGGTGTCGTTGTCGAAGAACAGCGTCAGGGTGCGTTCCTGGACCTTGCCGCCGCGGTTCTGCATGGTCGCCACGTAGTCCCAGCGGTTCTGCGAAAACGGGCTCACCACCGAAGGCGAACCGAGCAGCGCCAGCACCTGCTGCTTGGTAAGCCCGGGCTTGAGTTCCGAGACGTTCTTGCCGATCAGCAGATTGCCCTGCTGCACGTCGGGCTTGTAGATCACCCGGCACGAGCAGAGCGCCGAGACGGCGACGCCGGCAAACAGCAGGGAAAGGATCGGATGGCGCATCGTGGGGAAACCGGGCACTGGACTCGGAATGATACACTAGCAGCGTTCTGGGTGACTCCAGAGACATCTTCCCACCGCCGGGAGTTCAGGCATGGAATCCCAGGAACTGCGCAAGGCCGGCCTGAAGGTGACCCACCCGCGCATGCGCGTGCTGGAGATCCTGGAAAACACGCATTCGCACCTGACCGCCGAGGACATCTACAAACGCCTGCTCGGGCACGAAGAGGAGATCGGTCTGGCGACCGTGTACCGGGTGCTGACCCAGTTCGAGGCGGCCGGGCTGGTGGTGAAGCACAACTTCGAGAGCGGCCAGGCCGTCTACGAGCTGGACCGTGGCCAGCATCACGACCACATGATCGACGTGGAGACCGGCAAGGTCATCGAGTTCGTGAACGAAGAAATCGAGAAGCTGCAGCGGGAGATCGCGGCGAAACACGGCTACGACCTCGTGGACCACAGCCTGGTGCTGTACGTGCGGTCGAAGAAAAAGAGGTGAGACGAAAGACGCGGGCATTCGCTCTCACGCTTTGCGTCTCCCGCTGCCTGTGTCCCGCTTGCCGGCCTTCTCCAGCATTTTCTTCGCATGCGCCCGCGTTTCGCGGTCGATTTCCACGCCGCCCAGCATCCTTGCCAGTTCCTCGCCGCGGCCCGTCGCGTCCAGCGCCGTGATCCGGGTGCGGGTGGCGTCGCCCTCGAATGCCTTCGCCACGAACAGATGCGCGTGACCCTGTGCGGCGACCTGCGGCAGGTGCGTCACGCACAGCACCTGGCAGCGTGAAGCGAGCGCGCGCAGCTTCGCGCCGACCGTTTCCGCGACCGCGCCGCCGATGCCGGCATCCACCTCGTCGAATACCATCGTGCCCACCGGGTCGGCACCCAGCGCCGCGACCTCGATCGCGAGCCCGATGCGCGACAGCTCGCCGCCCGACGCCACCCGCCGCAGCGGACGCGGCGGCATGCCCGGGTTGGCGCTGGCCAAGAACTCGCTGCGCTCGCGGCCCTGCGGGTCGGGCTCGCCTTCCGGCTGTGGCGTCAACTCGACCGTGAACGAGCCTCCGCTCATCCCGAGCTCGCCCATCAAGGCGGTCACGGCCTGGCCCAGTTGCTTCGCCGCCGCCGCGCGCCGCTTCGAAAGCGCTTCCGCGGCGTCGGCGTAGTCGGCAAGGCAGCGCCTGCGTTCGGCGCCGAGCTGCGCCAGCGCGTCCCCCGCGCCTTCCAGCGCCCGCAATTCCTCGCGCAGGCCCGCGGCGTGCGCGTGCAGCCCGGCGGCGGGCACCCGATGGCGGCGCGACAGATCGTGCAGGGCGGTCAGGTGCGCATCGGCTTCCTCGTACTGTTGCGGATCGAGATCCAGGTCCTGCGCGTAGCGCGACAGCGCATCCGCCGCCTCGCCGATCTGGATGCCGGCGCTGTCCAGCAGGCCCAGCACGGCTTGCAGCACGGGATCGAGTCCGGTCAGTCGCTCCAGTTCCGTCTTGGCGCGGGCGACGATGCGGGCCGCCGCGAATTCGCCGTCGCCGTCCAGCAGTTCGGCAAGCCCCGATGCGCCTTCGGCCAGTTTGCCCGCATTGGCGAGGCGCCTGTGACGGGCTTCCAGTTCGGCCAGCGCATCGGGCGGCAGCGCCCAGCGTTCCAGTTCGGCGACCTCGTGGCGCAGCAGTTCGATGCGCGCCTCGCGATCGCCACCGCCGGAAAGCTCGCGTTCGCGCGCGGCGATGTCGCGGTAACGCCGGGTCAGTTCGCGCACCTTCGCCGCGACATCGCCGCAGCCGCCGAACGCATCCAGCACGGCCAGTTGCTGCGCGCGCTCGAGCAGCGCCTGATGTTCGTGCTGGCCGTGGATCTCGACCAGCAGCGCCGCCAGTTCCGAGAGTTGCGCGAGTGACACCGCACGGCCGTTGATCCACGCGCGTGAACCGCCTTCCGCGGCGATCACGCGCCGCAGGATGCAGCCGCCGTCCTCGTCCAGTGCCCGGTCGGCCAGCCAGGCGCGCACGACGGGCGCGTCGGCAACGTCGAACTCCGCCTGCAGTTCCGCGCGTTCGCAACCGCTGCGCACCCTGCCGGCATCGGCGCGGATGCCGGACAGCAGCAGCAGTGCATCGACCAGCAGCGACTTGCCGGCGCCGGTTTCGCCGGTCACCACGGTCAGGCCCGGGCCGAATTCGATCTCGGCGGCTTCGACTACGGCGAAATTGCGTACGGACAGGCGAGTGAGCATGCGCGGGCGATTGTAACCAGCGGCGAGGGCGCGTAGCGGGGGCGCCCCTCGGCGTGCTCCTCGGCCCCGTTTCGATGCAGTACGATCCCCGCGTCATGCCGAACACACCGCAGCTCGACTCCCGCGCCCGCCAGTTGCTGCGCACCCTGATCGCGCAGTATCTGGAGGAAGGCCAGCCGGTCGGCTCACGCACGCTGTCGAAATCGGCGGGACTGGACGTGAGCCCCGCGACGGTGCGCAACATCATGGCCGATCTGGAGGATCTGGGCCTGATCGCCTCGCCGCACACCTCGGCGGGCCGGGTGCCGACCGTGCGCGGCCTGCGCCTGTTCGTGGACAGCCTGCTGGAACTGAAACCGCTGCCGCGCGGTGCGGTGATGCAGATCCAGCGCGAACTGCCGCGCGAGTCCGCCACCGCCCGCGACCTGCTGAGCAACGCTTCCAGCCTGCTCTCGGCCATGACCCATTTCGTCGGCGTGGTCACCGTCCCGGGCACGGTGGATGCGCCGTTGAAGCAGATCGAATTCGTGTCGCTGGACGCCGCCCGGGTGCTGGCAATCCTGGTGTTCGCCGACGGCCAGGTGCAGAACCGGGTGCTGAACCTGCGCCAGCGTCTGGATGCGCGCGCGCTGGAACAGGCCGCGAATTTCCTGAATGCGCATTACGCCGGCCTGCGGCTGGAGGAAATCCGCGCGCGCGTGCTGGCCGAACTGCGCGCCGCCGGCAGCGAGCTGAACCGCCTGCTCGATTCCGCCGTGGAGGTCGCGGCGGAAACCTTCGCGCCCCGGCCCGAGCCGGACATGCTGGTCAGCGGCCAGACCAACCTGATGGAAGGCGAGGAGGCTTCACGGATCGACCGCCTGCGCGAATTGTTCGAGGCATTCCAGCGCAAACGTGAACTGCTGGCGCTGCTGGAAGGCTGTGCACGGGCACCGGGCGTGCGCCTGTTCATCGGTGAGGAATCCGGCTTCGCGCCGCTGGAAGGCTACAGCCTAGTCAGCGCGCCCTACGGGAACGAAGGCCACGTGCTGGGCGCGATCGGCGTGATCGGCCCCACACGCATGGCTTATGATCGCGTGATTCCGGTGGTGCAGGCGACCGCGCGGCTGCTGACCGATGCCTTGAATCGCGGCACGCCGGCCGCATAACTTTTCCCGGTTGCACCTGCCTCGCCGGCCGGGGAGGCAGGCCATGACCGGTTTCACGGAAAGTGCGGTCACGGAGCTTCGGGCCATCCGGGGTGGCTCCGGCCGCTGTTTGATCTTCGGCGACAGGGACGATCGCCATGACCGAAACGGGAACGAGCATGACGGATCCGAAGGAATTACCCGACACGGTGCCCGGGCAGCGCGACGCCGCCGGCAGGGAACCGGAGGCGGCGGCCATCGACGAACTGGAGACGCTGAGCCGGCAGCTTGCCGAGGCCGAAACCAGCCTCGCCGGAATGCGCGAGACCCTGCTGCGCGAGCGCGCCGATCTGGACAACCAGCGCAAGCGCATGCAGCGCGATCTGGAGCAGAGCCTGAAGTTCGCCAACGAGAAACTGCTGCGCGAACTGCTGCCGGTGTACGACGGCATCGAGCACGGCCTCGCCGCCGACAACGCGGACGCGGCGGCGCTGCGCGAGGGCCTGCAACTCACCCTGAAGGCCCTGCACAAGCTGGGCGAGGCCAACGGGCTGGTCGAAATCAACCCGGTCGGCCAGCCGTTCGACGCGACGCAGGCCGAGGCCATGAGCATGGTCGAGAGTCGCGAACACCCACCCGGGACCGTGCTCAACGTGATGCAGAAGGGCTACATGCTGAACGGCCGGCTGCTGCGGCCCGCGCTGGTGATCGTGGCCAAGGAGCCGGGTTAGGAACCGGCCCTGCCGGCGGCCGGCGATCCGGTCGTGCCGCGCACGTTCCGGCCGCGAGCCAGGCTCGCTCCCACTTGAGATGGCAAAAGCAACCCCCAGTTTGGGCTGAAGATTGGCGGCCCGGCGCCGCACCGGATCCAGGAGTCCCACGACATGAGCAAGATCATCGGCATCGACCTCGGCACCACCAATTCGTGTGTCGCGGTCATGGAAGGCGGCAAGGCGCGGGTCATCGAGAATTCCGAGGGCGACCGCACCACGCCTTCGATCGTCGCCTTCAGCAAGGACGGCGAAGTGCTGGTCGGCGCGCCGGCCAAGCGCCAGGCCGTCACCAATCCCAAGAACACCTTCTACGCGGTGAAGCGCCTGATCGGCCGCAAGTTCACCGACGCCGAGGTGCAGAAGGACATCCACCTCGTGCCGTACAAGATCATCGAACACGGCAACGGCGACGCGTGGCTGGAAACCTCCGACGGCAAGCAGATGGCGCCGCCGGAAATTTCCGCGAAGGTGCTGATGAAGATGAAGAAGACCGCCGAGGATTATCTCGGCGAGACCGTCACCGACGCGGTGATCACGGTGCCGGCGTACTTCAACGACAGCCAGCGCCAGGCCACCAAGGACGCCGGCAAGATCGCCGGCCTCGAGGTCAAGCGCATCATCAACGAGCCCACCGCCGCGGCGCTGGCCTACGGCCTCGACAAGGCCGGCGGCGACCGCAAGATCGCGGTGTACGACCTCGGCGGCGGCACCTTCGACATCTCGATCATCGAAATCGCCGAAGTGGACGGCGAGAAGCAGTTCGAGGTGCTGGCCACCAACGGTGACACCTTCCTGGGCGGCGAGGACTTCGACAAGCGCGTGATCGACTACCTGGTCGAGGAGTTCAAGAAGGACCAGGGCGTGGACCTGCGCAACGATCCGCTGGCCCTGCAGCGCCTGAAGGATGCGGCCGAACGCGCCAAGATCGAGTTGTCCAGCGCGCACCAGACCGAGGTGAATCTGCCGTACATCACCGCGGATGCCTCGGGTCCCAAGCATCTCAACATCAAGCTCACCCGTGCCAAGCTCGAAGCGCTGGTCGAGGATCTGATCAGGAAGACCATCGAGCCCTGCCGGATCGCGCTCAACGACGCCAACCTGCGCGTGTCCGACATCGCCGAGGTGATCCTGGTCGGCGGCCAGACCCGCATGCCCAAGGTGCAGGAAGCGGTGAAGGACTTTTTCGGCAAGGAGCCGCGCAAGGACGTGAACCCGGACGAGGCCGTGGCGGTCGGCGCGGCGATCCAGGGCGGCGTGCTGTCGGGCACCGTGAAAGACGTGCTGCTGCTGGACGTGACGCCGCTGTCGCTGGGCATCGAGACGCTGGGCGGCGTGATGACCAAGCTGATCGACAAGAACACCACGATCCCGACCAAGGCCTCGCAGGTGTTCTCCACCGCCGAGGACAACCAGAGCGCGGTCACCGTGCACGTGCTGCAGGGCGAGCGCGAGCAGGCGCGCTTCAACAAGTCGCTGGCGCGCTTCGATCTCGCGGGCATCCAGCCTGCGCCGCGCGGCGTGCCGCAGATCGAGGTCACCTTCGACATCGACGCCAACGGCATCCTGCATGTGGCGGCCAAGGACAAGAACACCGGCAAGGAGCAGCGCATCGAGATCAAGGCGGGCTCGGGCCTGTCCGAGGACGAGATCAAGCGGATGGTCGCCGACGCGGAAACGCACCGCGAGGAAGACCGGAAATTCCAGGAACTGGTACAGGTCCGCAACAAGGCCGACCAGCTGGTGCACGCGACCCGCAGCGCGATCAAGGAACACGGCGGCAAGGTCGCCGGCGACGTGATCGGCAGGGTGGAGGAAGCGCTGTCCGAGCTCGAGAAGGTCATGAAGGGCGACGACAAGGCCGCGATCGAGTCGCGTATCACCCGGCTCGAGGAAGCCGGCCAGTCGCTGTTCGCCGCGGCGCAGGCCGGCCAGCATGCCGGCCCGCAGCCGGGCGCCTCGCAGCAGGCTTCCGCCGGCGCGTCCGACGACGTGGTCGATGCCGAGTTCACGGAAGTGAAGGACGACAAAAAGTAGTTTTCCATCGACGCTGCGCGTCGACCGATCAACTGTCCGCGTTCGAGTCCCGCTGGAAGCGCGAGGCTCGGCGCGGACAACCACGTGCAGGGTGGGGAATCTCGGGCATGCACAAGGGCCGGATGGAGGCATTCACGGATGGTGTGATCGCGGTCATCATCACCATCATGGTGCTGGAGCTGAAACTGCCGCACGAGGCGAGCTGGCGCGCGCTCTTGGCGGACCTGCCGGTGTTCCTGAGCTACGTGCTGAGTTTCGTGTATGTAGGCATCTACTGGAACAACCATCACCACATGCTGCAGGTGGTCGAGAAGGTGAACGGCAAGGTGCTGTGGGCCAACCTGTTCCTGCTGTTCTGGCTGTCGCTGTTTCCGTTCACCACCAGCTGGCTCGACGAATCGAGTCCGATGCCGGCCCCGGTGCCCACCGCGGTGTACGGGATCGTGCTGCTGCTGGCGGCCCTGGCTTGGCTCCCTCTGCTGTTCTCCCTGGTTGCCGCGAATGGCGGCGAGCAGAGCCGTCTCGCCAGGGCGCTGGAAGGCGACTGGAAGACCGTGGTTTCCCCGATCCTGTACGCCATCGCCATTGTGTTGGCGTTTTTCGTGCCCATAGTGTCGTGCGTGATCTACGGCGTGGTCGCGGCGATGTGGTTCATTCCGGACCGCCGCATTGAAAGCTACCTCCGGACATGAAGCGCGATTACTACGACGTCCTTGGTGTGGCGCGCACCGCGAGCGACGAGGAGGTCAAGAAGGCCTTCCGCCGGCTGGCGATGAAGTACCACCCGGACCGCTGTCCGGACGATCCGCACGCGCAGGAGAAATTCAAGGAAGCCAAGGAAGCCTGGGACGTGCTGGGCAATCCGGAACGCCGCGCGCTGTATGACCGGCACGGCCACGCCGCGTTCGAGCACGGCTTCGGCGGCGGCGGCTTCAACAACGTCGGCGACATCTTCGGCGACATCTTCTCGGACATTTTCGGGATGGGCCGGCGCAGCGGACGCGGGTCCGATCTGCGCTACGTGATGGAACTGGATCTGGAAGAAGCCGTCGCGGGCGTCGAAAAACAGATCAGGATTCCGACACTCGTCAACTGCCAGTTCTGCAACGGCAGCGGCTCGGAGGACGGCAAGCTCGCGACCTGCGCCACCTGCCGCGGACTGGGCCGGGTGCGGATGCAGAACGGCATCTTCTCGATCCAGCAGTCCTGCCCGCAGTGCGGCGGCACGGGGCGCGTGATCAGGACGCCTTACCACCGCTGCCATGGCGAGGGCCGGCTGCAGGACGAGCGCAGCCTGTCGGTGCGGATTCCGGCCGGCGTGGACAACGGCGACCGGATCCGGCTCACGGGACAGGGCGAAGCCGCCCCGTCCGGCGGCGCGCCCGGCGACCTGTATGTCGAAGTGCGCGTGCGCGAACACCCCGTGTTCAAGCGCGTGGGCGACGACCTGCATTGCGAGGTGCCGATCCGTTTCGCGCAGGCCGCGCTGGGTGCGCAGATCGAGGTGCCGACGCTGGACGGCGGCGCTTCCATCCACATCCCGCCCGAAACCCAGAGCGGCCAGGTGTTCCGGCTGCGCGGGCAGGGCGTCCGGTCGGTGCGCAGCCGGCACACCGGTGACCTGCTGTGCACGGTGGTGGTGGAGACACCGGTGCGGCTGGACAAGCGCCAGCGCGAATTGCTGGAACAGTTCGAGGCCACCTTCGCCGACGCCGACGAGGCGAAGAAACATTCGCCACGTGCCAGCAACTTCATGGAAAACGTCAAGCAGTTCTGGGCGAAGATGACGGGTTGACGGCCATCGACGGCGTGATCGTGCTAAATTTCATGCACGATCGGCACGCTGACAAAGGCCATTTGGGCGTGGATATACAGCTAGCCTCATCCGCTATTGCGCTCGTTCTGACTGTGGCCGGCGGATTTCTCGTTTTCAAGAATGTGGCTGTAGGCGGACGCAAGCCTGTTGCAGGCAGGGCGCAGACGGGCATCTCCGTCACACCAGAACAATTCCGCCGGGCGCGGCGTCGACTGCTCGCCGGCTCGTGGTTGTGCATAGCAGCTGGGGTTCTACAAATGGTCCTGGATCATGTTTCACTCTGAGTGCCCAAGCGTCTTGCTCCGGTCTAATGCGTGTAGTTGATATGTTGTGCCGATCATTGCTGCAATTGCGGTGAAATGGCCAGCAGGATTTCAGTCGGAATCAGCGGCTCCGGCGGCCGCATGGGCCGGGCATTGCAGACGCTGCTGCAGGATGACACGCGCTTCGTACTGGCTGCCGCGATCAGTGCCTCGAACGAATGGCGCACTGCACCCAGGCTGGACGTGGTGATCGACTTCAGCACGCCGGCCGGTTTCGATGCCGCGCTGGCGCATTGCCGCGCGCATCGCATCGCGCTGGTCAGCGGCACCACCGGGCTGGGTGCCGCGCAGTGCGCCGCGGTGGGCGAGGCCGCGCGCGAGATCCCTGTCCTGCACGCCGCCAATTTCAGCCTCGGCATCGCGGTGCTGACCAAGCTGCTGCGCGAGGCAGCAAGCGCATTGCCGGGCTGGGATCTGGAGATCATCGAAGCGCATCACGCGCGCAAGGTCGATGCGCCTTCCGGCACCGCGCTGGCGCTGGGCCGTGCCGCGGCTGCCGCGCGCGGGCAGGATTTCGATGCGGTGGCGGTGTTCGCGCGGCACGGCCACACCGGCGCGCGGCCGGGAAATGCCATCGGCTTTTCCTCGATACGCGCCGGAGCAATCGTCGGCGAACACACGGCATTGCTCGTGACGAAAGACGAACGCATCGAACTCACCCACCGGGCTGGCGACAGCACGATCTTCGCGCGCGGCGCATTGCACGCCGCCGCCTGGCTGGCCGGCAAGCCGCCCGGCGCGTATTCGCTGGACGATGTGCTCGTCATGCAACCATGAACGACCGGGTATTGCTTTCGTCATTCCGGCGCAAGCCGGGATGACGTGCTGGTTTTACGCTTTTCCCGAGTCCCGAGTCCCGAGTCCCGGGTCCCGAGTCCCGTTCAATCCCGGTGCGCGGCGTTGCGGTCGCGGCCGGCGCCGACCTTGCGGTCGAGGCCGCCGAACAGCTTCTTCATGGTGCGTGAGAAGCGGCCGCGCTGGGTCTTGCGCAGCTTCTCCTCCTCGCTGGTCAGCCACGCCACCTGGATCACGCGCCGCTCGCCCTCGTAGGGCAGGTGACCGTGGAAGGAGTTGTCGCAGCGCTTGAAGATCGCGAATTCGCCGTACAGCGGCTTCACTTCCGGCGCGACCGTGGCGTCGATGTCGTCGATCTTCGAGAGAAAGCGCAGGCAGCCGTCGCTGGTGTCCGGCCATTGACTGTTGAGATAGAGCAGGGCAGTCGCCACCTTGGATTTCGAATCGGTGTGGATGGTGCCGTGGCGCTTGTTGAGCGCCCGGCACAGCGTCACCAGCGTTGGATACTGCCCCAGATTCTCGATGCCCAGACGTGTGCCCACCGCGCTCGCGAACGCGGGCGCGGTCATCGCCTCGACCAGCGCCTTCACCGACGGGCCGCAGTCTTGCTCGTTGTAGGGGAAGAACCCGGCTTCCGCGTATTTCGGGAAGTCCTGATCCAGGGCCGCGCGCGCTTCTTCCGGCAACTGGCCGTGCGCCAGCATGAACGGAAACGGCTCGTGCCGGACCAGCGTATCCGGGCGGTCGAGGCGGGCGGGATCGAGCAGGGACGTGGCAAACATGGCTCGGGTTTTCGGCGGCGTGGCGCCGTGAATTCTAGCGCGCGTCGTCACGGCCGCGCTGAACGCCGCTTGTTTCTGCTAACATGGCGCCTCGCCCGTACACCCCTTCCCACAGGCCAGCTCCGCGAGCGCCTGCGGGATTGCCTGCACCCGGACGACACGCATGCCCACCCCAGCCCTGCTCGCCCTCGCCGACGGAACCCTGTTCCACGGCGAATCCGTTGGTGCGTCCGGCCATGCCGTCGGTGAAGTGGTGTTCAACACGGCGATGACGGGTTATCAGGAAATCCTGACCGATCCGTCCTATGCGCGGCAGATCGTCACCCTGACCGTGCCGCACGTCGGAAACACCGGCTGCAACGCAGCGGACGATGAATCCGCGCGCGTGCAGGCGGCCGGCCTGGTGGTGCGTGACGTGCCGCGTCTTGCATCCAGCTGGCGCAGCGAGGCATCGCTTCCGGCCTACCTGAAGCGCCGGAACGTGGTCGCGATCGCGGGCCTCGATACCCGCAAGCTGACCCGCATCCTCCGCGACAAGGGCGCCCAGAATGGATGCCTTGTCGCCGGCGAGAACATTTCCGCGTACGACGCGATCGCGCAGGCGCGCGCGTTTCCCGGCCTGAACGGGATGGATCTGGCGAAAGAGGTCAGCGTCGCCACGGCACATCCGTGGCGCGACGGCAGCTACGATCTCGATGCAAGGGCTTTCCGCAAGCCCGCCATGCGTCACAGGGTCGTCGCCTACGATTTCGGCGTCAAGCGCAATATCCTGCGCCTGCTGGTCGAGCAGGGCTGCGACGTCACGGTGGTGCCCGCGC
>JAJPHQ010000066.1 GCA_021325195.1 Gammaproteobacteria bacterium
CAGGAATCGGAACCAATACCAGCCCGGCCCGGATGTAGTCGCGCAGGGTGTCGCTGTACGTTGCCAGCTTGGCAACGGCGTTCATGGCGCACCTTCCGCCGTGCCGTCAAATACGGCACTTTTCGGCACCTTGCCCTGCTGGCAAGGGGTAGGTAGCGGGTCGGGTGCATAGGGGCTGCCGTGCGCGTGTACGGCTGCACCGTTCGGGTTATCGTTCGCCCCGCAGCGCAGTCGGCGGATGGCCTCGTCATGGTGGAGTCGCGTCCAGCCGTCGGGTAGGTTGGCGGGATCGTGCGACTTGATCCATGCGGGTGCCGGGGTAGTGCGCTGGCGGCGGAAATAGCCCCCCAATGGGGTGTTTTTGCGCGTCGCAGCCTCACCCCCCTACCGCTACCCTTGCCGCGCCGTCGTGCTCGCTGTAGGCGCTCCTAGGGGCCAGTTTCGCGCCCATGTCCGCCGCCCGCACGCTCGCCCCTCGGGGGGTCTCGGTCAGCACGGCCATACGGTGACCGTTTGGGCAATACGCATCGGTCACGGGAATGAACGCGCGCAGCGAATAGCCGCAATGCCGACACTTGACCACGCGGCCCTTGCCATCGTTGCGCCAGTCGCCGCGAAACTGGGCGAACGAAACGTAGGCGGTCATGCTGCATCCGCCTTGCCGGATTCACCAGCAGCGAACGCGGCCAAGTCGGCCCGGTGGTAGCGGACAAGGCGCGGCCCGATCTTGTGGACGCGCGGCCCCTGCCGCTTCCATCGCCAGTTACACAAGGTTTGCCGCGACACGCCAAGGATGCGCGCGGCTTCATCGGTCGAAACGTAGTCGCCGGGGTTCGGCAGGGGTGCCGCGTTGCGCGGCGATGGTGTTGCGGGCTGCATAGCCGTGTTTCCCGTTGCATGCGCGGGATTGTGCGGCTATCTATTGTTTACAACGAAAGGTCCTTGAATAGTGGGGACAGTTTAAAAAACTTCACCCACCTTCGCGGCAAACCTGCCCCACCCTGCCGGGGCCGGTTAACTGCCCGGTGTCTTTGGCACGCCACCTTGCGGTTGCCAGTTCGCTACGGTGGCGATCCGTTCGCGCGCATTGGCCGACAGTTCCGGTTTGTTTTGTTCCAGCCATGCCGCCAGCGCCGCCTTAGGCGTTTGCTTGGCGGTCGCGGCGGGATTTGCGTGCACGGCTTCGAATGCTTCAATGGCCGCGCGCAGTTCGTCGGGATAGGCGAGCGTTGCAAGCGCCTTGCGTTGCGGCTCTTGCTGCCAAGGGTGCGCGATCGCGCGGGCGTCGCACCATGCGGCTAAGTCGGCAACCTTCACGGTTGTTGCATCACTCAATCGCGTGTGCGGCGTTAGTTCGTCTTTGGACAGGATTGGGCTTTCGCGATAACCCTCGTACTCGTCGCCGAATATCCCGTACAACGCGAATGGCCGTAGCGAACCCACAATGATTGCTTGCATCAGCGCGTCGATCATTGTTTGCGCGCCTGAGGGGATGACGCGATTGCGCGAATTTTTTCGGGGGTCAATATTGGTCAGCAGGCATCCCGCGTCGCGCAGTTCAACAAACTCTACATGTTCCCATCCCGACCACAAAACCAGTTTGCCCCACGCCAACATTTCGGCGGCGGTCGGCTCGTATTCCATCGCGCACCTTCCTCGCCCTTCAAAAGATCGCCACGGCAACGCGGTGAAGGTGTCCGCGCGTTCGGTAGCTGGCCTAGCCGTGGCGGTTCGGTTATGCGGCGATGTCCTTCAGCGCCTTGCGAAGTTCGCGGCGCAGCGCGGCCACGGTGACAGGCGCGGTGTCATCCTTGATCGCGTGCCGCAAGGCATCATTGATCGCCGTCTGATAACCGCGCCCTTCGGCTTCCGCGCGCGTGCGGAAAGCATCCAGCACGTCGTTGTCCAGCATGATCGTGATGCGGGTCTTGCCCGGCGACGCGATGACCGCGCCGCGCTTGGCCTTGCTGAAGTCGTATTCACTGCGCATAAGTCTTTGCCTCGTTCCGGCTTGCCTTGCGTGCGGACAGCACGCGCGCCTTGTCGCCGCGCGGCGTCCATATCACCACCAGCACGCGCCCGGCAGTGTCCATGCCCAGCGTCACGTAACGCGCCTCGCCCGTAGCGTCCGGGTCTTCCAGCGTCGCCGCTTGCGGATCGCGCAATGCCTGCTCGGCGTCCGCAAAGCTCACACCATGCTTGCGCAAGTTCGCGGCAGCCTTGGCCGGGTCGTACTCGATGCCTTGGGGGTGAGTATGCATCAAATATGTATTCGGTGCAAGGGGTAGGCCATGGCGGTTCGGTTATGCGGCGGCCTTGTGGATCGCGCGCAGTTCGTCGGCCAGCTTGCGTTCGGCGTGCCACAAGTCGAAGTCCTGTTGCATGCGCAGCCACAACGTTGCGCCGTTGCCCGCCAGCTTGCCCACGCGCAGCGCCATTTCCGGCGTGAAGCCCTTGCGTTCGGCAAGCAGGTCATGCAGCGTTTGCCGCGAAACGTGCAGGCGACGTGCGGTTTCGGTAACGGAAAGGCCCAGCGCAGGCAACACGTCCTCGCGCAGGATCGCGCCCGGATGCGTCGGCGCGCGGTTCGGGTGCCGCTTGGCGGTGTGTTCGGTCATGTTCGGCCCTAGTGATACTGTTCCAAATCCACGCGCAACGCATCGCCGTCGGCCCATTCAAACGTGACGCACCACGGCCCGTTTACGTGCAAGCTGTAGCGCGTCGGCTTGTGACCTTTGAGCGGGTGAAAGTCAAAGCCGGGCACGTTCAAATCCGCCAGTTCGCGCGCGGCATGCAGCGCGTCCAATCGCCGCAGGGTGCGGGCTTGCAGGTCTGGCCGTACCTTCGCGGCTTTGCCACTGCGGAAAAGGTCGGCCAGTCCCTTGTGCCGGAAACTGCGGATCATGCGTCATTGTCCAGCATCGCTTGACGGTAGTCAAACAATACTTGACTAACTTGCCTTGCGTTTGATCGGCACAACCTTGCCCGGTGCAGTGCGCAGCGTGTCCAGATAATCGGCCCATGCCTGCATCATCTTGCGGCGTTCGGGCAGGAATGACGTGCGGTTGTAGGCGCGACCGTTCGCATCCTTCACGGCATGCGCTAGCTGGTGTTCGATCCAGTCGGGCCGAAAGCCCAGATTCTGGTCAAGGATCGTGCGCGCCATTGCCCTGAAGCCGTGCGCGGTGAAGGTTTGCCCGTCGAAGCCCATGCGTTTGAATGCGGCGTTCAACGCCATGTTGCTGAGCGGTTTTTTGCGGTCACGCGTGCCGGGGAACACGTAGCGGCTCGCGCCGGTCAGCGGCCACAGTTCGCGCAGGATCGCCACGGCTTGCGATGACAGCGGCACAAGGTGAGGCTCGCGGGTTTTCATCTTGTGCGCCGGGATGTTCCACTCGGCGGCGTCAAGGTCAAACTCGGCCCACTCGGCTTGCCGCAGTTCGCCGGGTCGCACGAACACCAGCGGCGCGAGCTTCAAGGCGCAGGCGACGGGAAAGGTGCCGGTGAACGCATGGATCGCGCGCAACAGTCCGCCCACTTCGTCGGGATCGGTCACGCTGGCGAAGTGTCCGGGCTTCCACGGTGTCAGCGAGCCGCGCAGGTCGCGGGTCACGTCGCTTTGTGCGCGTCCGGTTGCCACGGCGTAGCGGAACACTTGCCCGCAGTTTTGCAGCGCGCGGTGCGCGGTTTCGACAGCCCCGCGCGATTCGATCCGGCGCAGCACGTTCAGCACGTCGGGGGCAGTCAGCCCCGCAATCGGTTTCGCTCCGATCCACGGGAACACGTCGCGTTCAAGGCGCGCAATGACCTTGCCCGCGTGCGACGGTGCCCAGCGCGTCGAAAACTTGGCGAACCACTCGCGCGCTACGGCCTCGAACGTTTCCGCGCCGGCCAGTGCTTCAGCCTTGCGCTTGTCGCCGGGGTCGATGCCATCGGCCAGCAGGCGGCGCAGTTCGTCCCGTTTCTCCCGCGCGCGTTTCAGCGAAACGTCGGGATAGGTGCCCAGCGATAGCGTGTTGCGCTTGCCGGTGCCGGGGCGGCGGTAGTCGAAGCGCCAAAGCTTGCTCCCGCTGGGGTCAACCAGCAGTAGCAGACCGCGACCGTCACGCAGTGCGTAAGGCTTGGATCGCGGCTTGGCGTTCGCTACGGCGGAAGGGGAAAGTGGCTCGACGCGCTTGGGCATGGCAGCATCCGTTTTGGCAGTAGCCGCCGGGCAGTGGTGGTATCCGCTGCCAACCCTACTGCCAAGCTTGGCAGCACGCAAGGGAAGCTCGGGATACGTTGCGGGAAGTGCAGGCAACAAAAAACCGTGTCACTGCGCGGTTTCTAGGATGCTGCGGGATGTTGTTAGATAGTGGATTGGTGGAGCGGAAGGGGATCGAACCCTCGACCTTCGCATTGCGAACGCGACGCTCTCCCAGCTGAGCTACCGCCCCACGTATTGCATTGTATTAGGCCAACCGTTGCCGGTGCGCCCCGGCCGGCATCCGCGCATCCCCGGCCTGCGGCACGCGCGCTGCATCGTCAGGCGTCACGCCAGCGCTTGCCGCGTCACCAGCCGGGCGGCCGTCCCACTTTTCAGTTGCTTGCGTCGAAAGCGTGAAGTGCCGTCGACGCGAGCCGACTATGGTAACCGCGCCGTGGCCCGCCGCCAAGCATCGTGAGGACGGCGGCGGGGATCAGCACGGCAGCAGCGCCGCCAGTTTCGGCTCCAGCAGGCTGCGCCGCCAGCCTTCTAGCCCATCGGGCCATTGTCGGGTGACGGCGTATTCCTCGATCAGCCGGCGCGGACACAGCAGGCCGGCCGGCAGGTCCAGTTCGTGCGCCATCGCATCGACGGCCGTTTTCATCGCGCCGACGGCCGCCTTGCTTTCGCCCCGGGGTGCATGCGGTATGGGCGCCAGTTCCGCGAGTTCGTCCGTGTCGATCGGAGCGCGCAGCAGGCTGAACAATTCGGCGCGCTGCGGACCGCGCAGCGCACGCTGGGCGCGGGTGCGCTCGTACAGCGCGTTCGGCGTTTCGGGCGGATGCTGTGCCAGCGCCAGCGCGCTGGCGTCGTCGAGCAGCCACGGGCGCGGCTTGTCCAGCCTGCGTGCGGCCGCATCGCGCCAGCGCAGCACCCGGCGCAGGCGTGCCTGCGCCGCGCGCGGCCATTCGGCGGCGGTCCGGAACGCACGCTGCGGCTGTGGATCGGCATCGCTGCCGTTGCGCTGCGCGCGCTGCACCAGCCGCGCGCAATCTTCCGCGTGCCACGCCGTGCGGGCACGGCGTTGCAGTCGTTCCGACAGGCGCGCGTGCAGCGTTTCGAGGTACGCGACGTCCTGTTCGGCATAGTCGAACTGACCCGCGCTCAGCGGGCGGTGCAGCCAGTCCGAGCGGGTCTCGCCCTTGGGCAACTCGATGCCCAGCAGCGTGGCGACCAGCTTCTGGTAGCTCAGGCTGGCGCCCATGCCGCACATCGCGGCTGCGATCTGGGTGTCGAACAGCCGCATCGTCGCGCCGCCGAGCAGCGGCGCCAGCACTTCCAGATCCTCGCCCGCGCTGTGCATCACGCAGCAACGGCGATGATCCAGCAGGTCGCGCAGCAGCGGACCGGCGTCGAAGGCCAGCGGGTCGATCAGCCAGTGACGCTCGCCGGCCGCGAGCTGGATCAATGCCAGTTTCGGATAAAAGGTGTTGCGCCGCATGAACTCGGTATCGAGACCGATCACCGCGGCGCCGCCGAGGGCATCGGCAGCGAGGGCCGAGGCGCGGTCGATCCAGGCGGTGCTCACGCTGCGGTACCGGCCATCGGCTGAACCGTTGCGGCGGGCGGATGTCCCATGGCACCTCTCTTTGCTATGGTGGACCTCACAAGATAACAGTTTCGTCCGACGCCGAGCGCATGCCGAAGCCGCAGATTCTCACCCGACAACATGCGATCGGCGGCACGATCGGCGTGATCGTGCTGGCGTTCGCGCTGATCTACCGCTTCTTTCCCGCGGCGCTCAAGGTCGAACCGTCCGGCACGATCCGTCATCGCGCCACGGCTGCCAGCGTGACCGGCACGGCCGGCGTGCCGGGACGAGCGCCGGTGTCACCGGAGTCCGAACTGAACGCGGGGCCGCCGATTTCGCTGGCGCCCGCCGCGGTGATCGCCGCGCGCGCTCACGGCGGTTCGTTCGGCGAACGCAGAGGCAGCAAGGGTGCCATCGCGGAACTGCTGACGCGCGCGGCGCAGGCCGCACGCGCGGGCAACTTGGCCGGAGCGGGGCAGGACACCGCCTTCGCGCTGGTGTTGCAGGCCGCGAAACAGGCGCCCGACGATCCGCACGTGCGCACGGCGCTGTCGCTGCTGCACGCGCGCCTGTTTGCCAACGCGCTGCAGGCGCTGGCCGTCAACGACATCGACGCCGCGCGCGCGGACCTGGAAGCGCTGCAGCAATTGCCGGGGTCGCACGATGACCTGGCCGCGCTGGCCGCGCGCATCGATGCCGCGGGCAAGGTGCAGCCGCTGCTGGAACAGGCCGCGGCTTTCCTGCAGAAGGGCCGGCTGGAAGGTCCCGGCGAGGACAATGCACTGGCGGTGTACCGCAAGGTGCTGACGCTCGATCCCGAAAACGTGGTGGCCCGCCAGGGCCTCCAGCAGGTGCAGCGCGCCGCGCTGGACCGCGCGCTGGCCGCGGCGGCGCAGAACGACGATGCCAAGGCCGACGCGGCGCTGGCCGATGCCACGGCGATCCTGCCGTCATCGCCCGCGCTCACCGACACCCGTGCGCGCATCGAGGCGATGCGCAGCAGCCGTGCCGAAAGCCTGCTGGTGCAGGCGCAGTCGGCGCTGGATGCCGGCAATCCCGCTCTGGCGCAACAGCTGGCGGAGCAGGCACGCGCGCTGGGTCCGGCCGCCGACGCCTTTCTCCGGAAGGTGCAGGAAGCGCGCGTGTACGCAGGCTATCGCCCGGGCCAGGTGTTCACCGATCCCTTCCTCGACATCGCCGGCCACGCACCGGCGATGGTGGTGATTCCGCTGGGCAAGTTCGAGATGGGCTCTCCGCAAAGCGGGCGCACGCAGGCGGGCACCGAGCAGCCGCAGCACGAAGTGGTGATCGCGAAAGGCTTCGCGATGGCGCGCGCGGAGGTGACCGTGGGCGAGTTCGGCGAATTCGTGCGTGCTTCGGGCTACGTGCCGGACGCCGACCGGCTGGGCGGCGCCTCGGTGTACGACGAAAGCAACGGGCGGATGCAAATGCGCGCCGGCGTGGACTGGCGCGACGATTACGCGGGCAACCGCGCGAAGGACGACGACCCGGTGGTCAACGTGTCGTGGAACGACGCGCATGCCTACGCCCTGTGGCTGGCGCAGCACACCGGCAAGCCCTATCGCCTGCCCAGCGAGGCGGAATACGAATACGCCGAGCGCGCCGGCACCACCACGAAATACTGGTGGGGCGACGGCACGCCGACCCGCAAGGTCGAAAACCTCACCGGCAGCGGCGACCGCTCGCCCAGCCATCGCAGCTGGGCCAACGCCTTTCCGAATTACAGCGACGGCTACTGGGGTCCGGCGCCGGTGATGAGCTTCCTGCCCAATCCGTTCGGCCTTTACGACATCGACGGCAACGTCTCCGAGTGGGTGGCCGACTGCTGGCACGAGAACTACGTGCGCGCACCCAGCGACGGCAGCGCATGGGTGAACCCGGGTTGCAGTCAGCGCGTGGTGCGCGGCGGCTCGTGGGGCAGCGCTCCCGACCAGGACCGTTCCGGGTTCCGTCAGGGCGCGCCGGCCGACACGCGCAGCGGACGGGTGGGTTTCCGCGTGGCGCGGGACTTGTGACCGGCGACCGGGCATCGGGCCGGTCGATTTCATCCGCATTCATCCGCCGCTCACGGGAAGTTAAACCGCGTTGTACTAGGCTTTTCGTGCATCGCACCAGCGGAGCCCGTCATGCGCAAACTTTCGCGGATTCTGGTCGCTGTCGCGATCCTCGCGCTCGCGGGTTGCGTCTATCCCGACTACACCTACGTGCGCGGCGAGTACGCGAGCGGCGGCTACTACACCGGCACGCCGTATTACTACGACGATGGCTACTACGCGCCCGGTTACTACTACGGCTGCTGCTATTACGGACCGACGGTCAGCATTGGGCTCGGTTTCTACGGTGGCTACTACGGCGGTTACTACCGTCACGGCTACCGCGACCATCACGGCTGGGACGGCCATGCGTGGCAGGGCGGCTCGCACGGAAGCTGGCACGGCGGCAACGACTGGCACGGCAGCAGCGGTTCCTCGCACGGGAGCGACGGCTGGCACCATCATTGACACGTCATTGATCCATCTGGTCAGCCGCAGGCCGACATTGCCCTGCGCAGGGCCGGAAGATAACCGGCGCCGAACAGGTTGACGTGATTGAGCAGGTGGTAGAGGTTGTAGAGCGGCGCGCGTTCGCGCCAGTCCTTTTGCAACGGAGCACGTTCGGCGTAGGCGTCGAAGAACGCGTCGGGCGGCGAGCCGAACAGGATCAGCATCGCCAGTTCCGCCTCGGCCCAGCCGTGGTGCACCGCGCCGGCGTCGATCAGCGCGGGTTCGCCGTTGCCGCACACGTGCAGGTTGCCCGACCACAGGTCGCCGTGCAGCAGCACCGGCGGCATCCCGGGAATGCGTTCGCGCAGGCTGCCGCAAAGATGTTCGATGGTCGCAACCTCGCGCGCCTCGATCAGGCCGCGGTCGCGCGCCTGCCGCGCCTGCGGCAGCAGCCGGCGTTCCGCGAAGAAACGCCAGCCGTCCCCGCCGGACGTGTTGTCCTGCGGTGTATCGCCGCAAAAACCGTCGTGATCGAAGCCGAAGCCCGCACCGATCACGCCGTGCTGTTTCGCGAGTCCCTGTCCGGCGCGTTGCCAGTAATCGGCGGCGCGCCGGCCGTCGCCGAGATCCTCGAGCACGATGAAATCCGTGCCGGTGTCGAGGACAGCTGACACGCGCAGCGCGCGCGCATTTGCCAACGCGGCGAGCCCGCGCGCTTCGGCGGCGAAGAACCCGGCGGGAGCGCCGTGCCGGCGCTTGACGATCGCGCGCCGTCCATCCGGCAACGCGACACGGTGCAGGCCGTCGGCTTCGGGGAGTCTCAGCATCAGGGATGGTGCCGAAGGTGGGACTCGAACCCACACAGTATCGCTACCGGCGGATTTTGAGTCCGCTGCGTCTACCAATTCCGCCACTTCGGCGACCGGCCACGCAGTATAACGGACGCGGACGGCCGCGGGCGGAATCGAAAGGTCCGGACAGGTGCCGCCCGCCTGCACGCGCAGGGACGCGCATCAACCATCCAGGCACAACCTGCGCTCGCCGCGCGCGTACCACTCGCCGCCGGCCGGCTCGAACACCGAGCAGCGGGTCATGCGGTCCTGGTAGATGTGCAGCGAGACGGTGATGGCGTCGTGACTGGGATTGCGGATGGTGTGGTATTCGTGCGGCGGGATCAGGCTGCCGGCGGAACCCGCGCCGGCCTGGATCGCGCCGGCCGGCCGGAAGTGGTAGCGCGCGCCATCGTGTTCCAGCAGTTCGTACTGGATCACTTCCAGTTCGCCGCGCCACACGCCCTCGACGCACCACATGCCGGCGTGGTCGTGGATCGGCGTGCCCTGGCCCGGGCTCCAGGTCATCGCCACCACGCTGTAGCCGTGTGAATCGCTGTGGTACAGCTCGCGGCGCGCATAGTGGTCGGCGCAGGGTTCGAACACGCACGCGGGCAGTTCGACGTCGCGGCCGCGGATCATCCGGCACAGCGCGTCGCGCAGCGCGCGCGTGACCGCCGCGGTGTCGTGCAGCGAGACCGCGGCGTCGATCGCACCGATCAGTTTGCTGCGGCCGGGAAATTCGACGGCTGACATGGCGGCGTGGGCCGGGAACGGACGGGCACAAGCATACCAGCGGCGTCCGGCGCCGCGGATCCCGGCATCACAGCGAGCGCATGAACGCGCCGATTGCCGCGCCGAAGCGCACGGTGTCGACCAGGAAGGCGTCGTGGCCCCGCGGCGAATCCAGCCCCACGAAATCGACCTCGACGCCGCCCGCGCTCAGGCCCTCGGCCAGTTCCTGCTGCTGTTCCAGCGGGAACAGGATGTCGGTCTCGACGCCGATCACCAGCGCGCGTTCCAGCTTCAGGCGCGCCAGCGCCCTGCGTACGGCGGCCTCCGGATCGGCCGCGCCATCGCCGTATTCGGCCAGGTCGAACCAGTCCGACGCGCGCGAGAGATAAAGGTAGCAATTGGGATCGAACGCGCGACTGAAGCGGCGCGCGTGCGCGTTCAGATACGACTCGATCTCGAATTCCGCACCGAAGGGTTCGTCCTCGCGCCTTTCCGGATCGAGGCGGATCCGCCCGAACCGCCCGCTCCATTCCAGCGCCGAGCGGTAGGTGATCACGCCCAGCTTGCGCGCGATGTTCATGCCGGCTTCGGGGTAGCGCGCGTCGTCGTAGCGGCCGCCGTTCCAGTTCGGATCCAGCCGGATCGCCTCGCGCTGCAGCGAGCGGATCGCGATCGCGAACGGTTGTGCCCGCGGCGCGCTGCACACGCTGAGGTGCGCGCGCGTGAAGCCGGGATGGTGCACCATCGCGCCCATCGCGGCCATGCCGCCCATCGAGCAGCCGACCAGCGCGGCGAGCCGCGCGATGCCCAGGCCGCGCGCGAGTTCGAACGCGGCGTTGCCGGCGTCCTCCAGCGTCAGCGCCGGAAAATCCAGGCGATACACGTCGCCCGTCGCGGGATTGATCGACGCGGGCCCCGTCGAGCCCTTGCAACTGCCCAGCGTGTTCACGCAGATCACGAACCAGCGGTCCGTGTCCAGCGCCTTGCCGGGGCCGACGATGGCTTCCCACCAGCCTGGCGTGTCGTCGACCGGATTGCGCGCCGCGTGCGCGCGGGGCGAGAGGCCGGTCAGGATCAGCACCGCGTTGTCGCGCGCCCCGTTCAACGCGCCCCAGGTCTCGTACGCGAGTTTCGCATCGATCAGCCTGCCGCCGCGCTTCATCGGGAACGGCGAGGGCAGGGCGAAATACTGGCGGGCATCGGCCATGGAGTCGGTGCGCGGTGGAAACGCCGCACTTTAGCGAACGCGCGCGGTGCGGCCAAGTGACGCATCGGCCCGCGAGCGCTTTTTGCGAGCGGCCTTGTCGATGCGTCATCCCGGCGAAAGCCGGGATCCAGTGTCATGGACGACAGTGGTCATCCGCGGAAGCGAAAACGCCGGACTCCGGCTCGCGCCGGATTGCGAAGGCAGAGCCTGTCCCTGACTTGATCCGGGCATGCCGGCGCGAACAGCGGCTCGGCCGATGGCCGCGGGGCGGCTCGCGGGATCCGGCCTCCCGTGACGAACACGATCAATCCGCCCGATCGATCGTCAGCGCAACCGGCGTGCGGGTATCGGTGGCGACCTGTACCGGCGGCGCTTCCAGGTCACCGGGATGCGGCAGGGCGTCGCCCGACCTGCTGATGCGTGCGGCGATCTGCACGCGCGGAAAGTCCGACAGCTTGAGTTGCGGAGACATGGCCATCGCGTCGGTCAGCGTGACCCTGGCGGGCAGCGAGGCCGCGCTCAGCTTCGCCACGGCCAGCGGCATCGGCGGTCCGTCGATCGCACGCGCGAACACGAACAGGGTATCGCCGGGCCTGATTTTCGCCGCGAGCCTCGGATCGAGCGATACATCGACCGTCAGCGCGATCCTGCCGGCCGCGGCGTCGGCGGTTGCGGCGACCGGCGGCGTTGCGCTTGCGATC
>JAJPHQ010000019.1 GCA_021325195.1 Gammaproteobacteria bacterium
CTTCGTCAACGCCGCCGTCAGCGTCGTCTTGCCGTGGTCCACGTGCCCGATCGTCCCCACGTTCACGTGCGGCTTCTTGCGCTCGAATTTCTCTTTGGACATGGCGTAGTACCTTCTGCGAGTTTCAATGTAAGTGACGTTTTCGACTTCGGTGAATCTTCGGTCCGGGACCGGCAGAGCGAACGGGTTCCTGCTCTTGCCGGTCCCTGATCCCTAGCTCTTCTTGATGATCTGCTCGGCGATGCTGCCGGGCGCCTCGGCATAGTGATCGAATTCCATCGTGAAGGTGGCGCGGCCCTGGCTCATCGAACGCAGCGAGGTCGCATAGCCGAACATCTCGCCCAGCGGCACCATCGCGTCGATGGTCTTGCCCGAGGGCGTGTCGTCCTGGCCCTGCACCATGCCGCGCCGGCGCGACAGGTCGCCCATCACGTCGCCCATGTAGTCCTCGGGCGTCACCACTTCCACCTTCATGATCGGCTCGAGCAGTACCGGATCGGCCTTCTGGAAGCCTTCCTTGAAACCCATCGAGCCGGCGATCTTGAACGCCATTTCCGAGGAGTCGACCTCGTGGTACGAACCGTCCACCAGTCGCACCTTGACATCCACGATCGGAAAACCGGCCATCACGCCGTTGGCGATCGCTTCCTGGATGCCCTTGTCCACCGCCGGGACGTATTCCTTCGGAATCACGCCGCCGACGATGGCGTTTTCGAACACGTAGCCCGTGCCGCGTTCCAGCGGCTCGATTTCCAGCACCACGTGACCGTACTGGCCCTTGCCGCCGGACTGGCGCACGAACTTGCCTTCCTGGCGCACGGCCTTGCGGATGGTCTCGCGGTAGGCGACCTGCGGCTTGCCGACGTTGGCCTCGACCCCGAACTCGCGCTTCATGCGATCGACGATGATTTCCAGATGCAGCTCGCCCATGCCGGCGATGATGGTCTGGCCGGATTCCTCGTCGGTGCGCACGCGGAAGGACGGATCCTCCTGCGCGAGACGCGACAGCGCCATGCCCATCTTTTCCTGATCCGACTTGGTCTTGGGCTCGACCGCCATCGCGATCACCGGATCGGGAAACGTCATCCGCTCCAGCGTGATCACGTGGTCGGCCGCGCACAGCGTGTCGCCGGTGGTGACGTCCTTCAGGCCCACCGCCGCGGCGATGTCGCCCGCGCGCACTTCCTTGATCTCGTGGCGCTCGTTGGCGTGCATCTGCAGGATGCGGCCGATGCGCTCCTTCTTGCCTTTGACCGGGTTGTACACCTGGTCACCGGAATTCAGCGTGCCGGAATAGACGCGGAAGAACGTGAGCGAGCCGACGAACGGATCGGTCATGATCTTGAACGCCAGCGCCGAGAACGGCTGGTCGCCGCCGGCCTTGCGGCTGGCCTCGCGCTCGTTCTCGTCGATGCCCTTGACCGGCGGCCGGTCGGCCGGTGACGGCAGCAACTGGACCACGGCGTCCAGCATCGCCTGCACGCCCTTGTTCTTGAACGCGGTGCCGCAATACACAGGAATCAGCGAGTTGGCCAGCGTGCCGGCGCGGATGCCCGCGACGATGTCGGCCTCGGACAGGCCGCCTTCCTCGAGGTACTTGTTCATCAGTTCCTCGGAGGTTTCGGCTGCCGACTCCACCATGTGCTCGCGCGCCTTCTTCGCCTTCTCGACGAGTTCGGCCGGAATGTCGCGGTACTCGAACTTGGTGCCCTGGGATTCGCTGTCCCAGTAGATCGCCTTCATCTTCACCAGATCGACCACGCCCTCGAAGTGCTCCTCGGCGCCGATCGGCACCTGCATCGGCACCGGATGCGCGCCCAGGCGCGACTTCAATTGCTCGACCACCTTGTCGAAGTTGGCGCCGGTGCGGTCCATCTTGTTGACGAACGCGAGCCGCGGCACGCCGTACTTGTTGGCCTGCCGCCACACGGTTTCCGACTGCGGCTGCACGCCGCCCACGGCGCACAGCACGAACACCGCGCCGTCCAGCACGCGCAGCGAACGCTCCACCTCGATGGTGAAATCGACGTGTCCGGGCGTATCGATGATGTTGAAGCGGTGCTCCGGAAAGGACATGTCCATGCCCTTCCAGAAGCAGGTCGTGGCCGCGGAAGTGATGGTGATGCCGCGCTCCTGCTCCTGCTCCATCCAGTCCATCGTCGCGGCGCCCTCGTGCACCTCGCCGATCTTGTGATTGACGCCGGTGTAGAAAAGGATGCGCTCGGTCGTGGTGGTCTTGCCGGCATCGATGTGGGCCATGATGCCGAAGTTCCGGTAGCGCTCGATTGGCGTGTTGCGAGGCATGGTCAATTCAAAATCGGAAATTTCTTGCTTCGATGGATGGCGGTACTTGTTCTTGCCGTCATGGAAGACGGCACGAACAAACCCTTACCAGCGGTAATGCGAGAAGGCCTTGTTGGCCTCGGCCATCCGGTGCGTCTCTTCGCGCTTCTTGACCGCGCCGCCGCGGTTCTCCGAGGCGTCCAGCAGCTCGGCGGCCAGCTTGCGCGGCATCGAGTTCTCGCCGCGCTTGCGTGCGGCCTCGATGGTCCAGCGCATCGCCAGTGCGGTGCGGCGGGACGCACGCACTTCCACCGGCACCTGATACGTTGCGCCGCCCACGCGCCGCGACTTCACTTCCACCGCGGGCGCGACGTTGTTCAGCGCCTTCTCGACCAGCGCGACCGGTTCGGGGTTCTTCTCGCCCAGGTGCTCCAGCGCGCCATAGACGATGCCTTCGGCGACCGACTTCTTGCCGTTCTTCATCACCATGTTGATGAAGCGCGCGATCAGCTCGCTGCCGTGCTTGGGGTCCGGCAGGATCACGCGGGCGGGATGCGAACCTTTTCTCGACATGACTTAACCCTTCGGCCTTTTCGCACCATATTTGGAACGCGACTTGCGGCGCTTGGCGATGCCCGCGCAGTCCAGCGAACCGCGCACCGTGTGGTAGCGCACGCCCGGCAGGTCCTTGACGCGGCCGCCGCGGATCAGCACCACCGAGTGCTCCTGCAGGTTGTGGCCTTCGCCGCCGATGTAGCTGATGACCTCGTAGCCGTTGGTGAGGCGCACCTTGGCGACCTTGCGCATCGCCGAGTTCGGCTTCTTCGGGGTAGTGGTATAGACACGCGTGCACACCCCGCGCCGCTGCGGACAGTTCTGCAGGGCCGGCGAAGCGCTCTTGTAGGTTTTCGGGCTGCGCGGCTTGCGCACCAGCTGGTTGACGGTCGCCATTCTCGATATCCCGGGAAACACAAGGGCAGACCGGTAAAACCGGCCTGCCCAGAAGCGGAAATTTAACACGGAATCGCGAATCAGGACAAGCCTTCGCGCCGTTCGGCTTCCTGCTCTCGAACACGAAGCGCGTCCGTGCGCCTCATTTCGATGTCATCGCGCCGCCTTGTTGCGGCACAACACGTTTCAGTTGCTGCCTGCAGCCTCGGTGGATGCCGCGGCGGCCGGTTCCTCGAACACCGTGGAGACGCCGGCCAGGGTTTCCATGTCCGATTCGGTGAGCCCGCCCGCCTCGCCCTTGCGGCGCGCGTGATAGGCAAGCCCCGTACCGGCCGGAATCAAGCGGCCAACTATAACGTTTTCCTTCAGGCCGCGCAACTCGTCGCGCTTGCCGCGGACGGCCGCCTCGGTGAGCACGCGGGTGGTTTCCTGGAACGAGGCCGCGGAAATGAAGGATTCCGTGGCCAGCGACGCCTTGGTGATGCCCAGCAGCACCGGGATCGCCTCGGCCGGACGCTCGTTGTGCGCCTCCGCCTTGCGGTTGGCCGCGCGCAACTGGTTGCGGTCCACCTGCTCGCCGCGCAGATAGGTGGTGTCGCCGGGCTCGATCACCTCGACCTTGCGCAGCATCTGGCGGATGATCGCCTCGATGTGCTTGTCGTTGATCTTGACGCCCTGCAGGCGATAGACGTCCTGGATCTCCTTGACCAGGTACGCGGCCAGCGGCTCCACGCCCAGCAGGCGCAGGATGTCGTGCGGATTGGGCTCGCCGTCCACCACCGTCTCGCCCTTCTCGACGTGCTCGCCCTCGAACACGATCACGTGGCGCCACTTCGGAATCAGTTCCTCGTGCTCGTTGCCCTCGGCATCCTTGATGATCAGGCGCTGCTTGCCCTTGGTGTCCTTGCCGAAGCTCACCACGCAGGAACGCTCGGCCAGGATCGCCGGCTCCTTGGGCTTGCGGGCCTCGAACAGGTCCGCGACGCGCGGCAGACCGCCGGTGATGTCGCGGGTCTTGGACGATTCCTGCGGGATGCGCGCGACCACGTCGCCGACGCCGACCTCGGCGCCGTCCTGGATCGACACGATCGCGCCGGCCGGCAGGTAGTACTGCGCCGGAATGTCGGTGCCCGGCAGTTTCAGGTCCTGACCCTTCTTGTCTTCCAGGCGCACGGTAGGACGCAGGTCCTTGGCGTTGGTGCCGCGCCGCTTGGGGTCGGTGACCACCACGCTTTCCAGACCGGTCAGCTCGTCGGTGGACGCCTGCACGGTCAGGCCATCGACGAAATCGATGAAGCGCACGCGGCCCGCCACTTCCGACACGATCGGGTGGGTATGCGGGTCCCAGTTCGCGACCACCTGGCCGGCCTTGACCTCGGCGCCGTCCTTGACGCTAATGGTGGCGCCGTACGGCACCTTGTAGCGCTCGCGCTCGCGGCCGTTGGCGTCAATCACGCTCACCTCGCCCGAACGCGACACCGCCACCAGATGGCCGTGCGCGTGTTGCACGGTCTTCAGGTTGTTGAACTTCAGCTTGCCGGTGGTCTTGATCGTCACGCTGTCCACCGCGGCCGCACGTGATGCCGCGCCGCCGATGGGGAAGGTGCGCATGGTGAGCTGGGTGCCGGGTTCGCCGATCGACTGCGCGGCGATCACGCCGACCGCCTCGCCGATGTTGACGAGATGTCCGCGCGCCAGATCGCGGCCGTAGCACAGCGCACACACGCCGAACTCCGATTCGCAGGTGATCGGCGAACGCACCTTGACGTGCTGGACGCCGGCCTTGTCCAGCCTGTCCACCATCGCCTCGTCGAGCAGCGTGTTGCGCGTGACGATCGGCTGATCGTCGTTGCCCGGCGCATAGACATCCTCGGCCACCGCGCGGCCCAGCACGCGGTCGCGCAGCGGCTCCACCACGTCGCCGCCTTCGATGATCGGCTGCATGGTCAGGCCGTCATGGGTACCGCAATCGTGTTCGGTCACCACCACGTCCTGCGCCACGTCCACCAGGCGGCGGGTCAGGTAACCGGAGTTGGCGGTCTTCAGCGCGGTGTCGGCCAGGCCCTTGCGGGCGCCGTGGGTGGAGATGAAGTACTGCAGCACGTCCAGGCCTTCGCGGAAGTTGGCCTTGATGGGCGTCTCGATGATCGAGCCGTCCGGCTTGGCCATCAGGCCGCGCATGCCGGCAAGCTGGCGGATCTGCGCGGCGGAACCGCGCGCGCCCGAGTCGGCCATGATGTAGATCGAGTTCATCGACTTCTGCTCGACGGTCTTGCCGTCGCGCGAGGTCGCCTTCTCGATGCCGATGCCCTCGATCATGGCCTTGGCGATCTGCTCGTTGGTGCGCGACCAGATGTCCACGACCTTGTTGTAGCGCTCGCCGGCGGTGACCAGGCCCGACTGGAACTGTTCCTGGATTTCGACGACCTCCTTGTCGGCCTCTTCCAGGATCGCCTTCTTCTCGGCCGGAATCTTCATGTCGTCGATGCCGATCGAGATGCCGGCGCGGGTGGCGAAACGGAAGCCGGTGTACATCAGCCTGTCCGCGAACACCACGGTGTCCTTGAGGCCGAGCTGGCGGTAGCAGGCGTTGATCAGCCGCGAGATCGCCTTCTTGGTCAGCTCCAGGTTGACCAGCGAGAACGGCATGCCTTCCGGCAGGATCTCGGCCAGCAGCGCGCGGCCGACCGTGGTGTCGGTCAGCGTGACCTTTTCATGGCGCGAACCGTCGGCGGCGACTTCCACCTCGCGCACGCGCACCTTCACCTTCGCGTGCAGATCCACCGCATGGTTGTCGTAGGCGCGGCGCACCTCGCTGATGTCGGCGAACGCCATGCCCTCTCCCCTGGCGCCGATCAGCTCGCGGGTCATGTAGTACAGGCCGAGCACCACGTCCTGGGTCGGCACGATGATGGGATCGCCGTTGGCGGGCGACAGGATGTTGTTGGTGGACATCATCAGCGCGCGCGCCTCGAGTTGCGCTTCCAGCGACAGCGGCACGTGCACGGCCATCTGGTCGCCGTCGAAGTCGGCGTTGAACGCGGTGCACACCAGCGGGTGCAACTGGATCGCCTTGCCCTCGATCAGCACCGGCTCGAACGCCTGGATGCCCAGACGGTGCAGGGTGGGCGCGCGGTTCAGCAGCACCGGATGTTCGCGGATGACCTCTTCCAGGATGTCCCACACCTCGGGCTCCTCGCGTTCCACCAGTTTCTTCGCGGCCTTGATGGTGGTCGCCAGTCCGCGGCGTTGCAGCTTGGAGAAGATGAACGGCTTGAACAGTTCCAGCGCCATCTTCTTGGGCAGGCCGCACTGGTGCAGCTTCAGCGTGGGGCCGACCACGATCACCGAGCGGCCGGAATAATCCACGCGCTTGCCCAGCAGGTTCTGCCGGAACCGGCCCTGCTTGCCCTTGATCATGTCGGCCAGCGACTTCAGCGCGCGCTTGTTGGTGCCGGTGATGGCGCGGCCGCGGCGGCCGTTGTCCATCAGCGCGTC
>JAJPHQ010000107.1 GCA_021325195.1 Gammaproteobacteria bacterium
ACCGGCCGGCCGGTACCGTTGCTGGCGCAATGGCTGATCGACAGGGCCGAAAGCCGGTAGCGGCAGGCATGCCCGCGAACGGGCAATTCGGTCGCCGGCAGGCACGCTGCTACGGCGATTGCATGGCCTCGTCGATCACTTCGCGCAACCGTTCCGGCGACACCGGCTTGCGCAGGAACGCGTTCATGCCGGCCTCGCGCGCACGGGCTTCCTCGTTGCCGTGCGCGCCGGCGGTCAGCGCGATCATGGGCGTGCGCATGCCGCGCTGACGCAGCAGCTTCGCCAGCGTGCAGCCGTCCATCCCCGGCAGGTCGAAATCCAGCACGATCGCGTCGAAAGCCCCGCGCGCCGAATCGACCTCGCCCAGCGCGGCCAGCGCGTGCGCGGCCAGTTTCACGTCGCAGCCGAAGGATTGCATCAATCCGGCGATGGCCTGCCCCGCCACCGGATCGTCTTCCACCAGCAGCACGTGGCGGCGTGGTGACGGCGGCGTCACCGCAGCGCTTTCTGCGTCTTCCGCGCGCGGTGCCGGTTCCGCCGGCGGTTCGGGCGGCGGCGCGTGCCAGACCGGCAGCGGCAGGTGCACCGCGAAGGTACTGCCGCGCCCCGGCACGGATTGCACGCCGATCCGGCCGCCCATCAGGCCGACCAGTTCGCGGCTGATCGCCAGTCCCAGCCCGCTGCCCGGTTGCTGGCGCCCGTGCTCGGCCTGTTCGAAGCGCCGGAACAGCCGCGCGCATTCGTCGGGCGTCATGCCCGGACCGTTGTCGGCGATGGTGAACACGATGCCGTCACCGTCGCGCTGCAAGGCCAGCCGGACGCTGCCGTGGGTGGTGAACTTCAGCGCGTTGTGGGAGAGGTTCAGCAGCACCTGTTTCACGCGCAGGGCGTCGCCCAGCATCGCGCGCGGTGCGTCGGGGGCGATCTCGACCTCGATGCCCAGCCGTTTCTGCGCCGCGAGCCCCTCGTTCGCGGCCGCAACCTCGCGCAGCAGCGCGGCCGGATCGAACGGCGCGTGATGCAATTCCAGCTTGCCGGCCTCGATGCGTGCCACGTCCAGCGCGTCGTTGACCTGCCGGAGCAGCAGCGCGCCCGAGCGCCTGATCGCGTCGGCATACTGGTGCTGGCGTTCGTCCAGTCCGGTGCGCAGCAGCAGTTCGGTCATCCCCAGCACGCCGGTCAGCGGCGTGCGGATCTCGTGCGCCATGTTGGCGAGGAAGCGCGACTTGGCCGCGCTGGTCTGCTCGGCCATGCGCTGGCGTTCTTCGCTCAGCGCGAGCCGGTGCTGCTGCTGCAGCCGGCGCCGGATCAGCCACACGCTCAGGATCACCACGCCCAGCAGCGCCGCGACGTAGGCCGCCCACGCCCACGGCGTGGTCCACGGCGCCGGCGCGACGCGCAGCGTCAGCGCAGCGAACGGCGCGCTCCACGGCCCGTCGCCGGCGCGGCCGCCGATCAGCAACTCGTGCTCGCCCGGTTCCAGCACCGAGAATTCGCGCACGTTGCGGTTGCCGGTTTCGACCCAGCCCGGATCGAAACCGGTCAGCCGGAAGCGGTATTGGTTGCGTGAGGGATCGACGTACGAGAGCACCTGCGCGGTGACGGTCAGTTCGCGGTCGCGCCAATCGAGATCAATGGGCTGGCGCGGATCGAGTTCGACCAGGTGCCCGTTGCGGCGCACGCTGGCCGAGGCCAGCGCCACCTGCGGCACGCGCTGTTTCCGCGGAAGCTGGCCGGTATCGACGCCGATCACGCCCTCCAGGCTTCCCGCGTACAGGCGTCCGTGCCCGTCGCCGAGCAGCGTGCCTTCGGTGAATTCGGAGACCGCCAGAGCGTTGGCGCTGGCGAACAGATGCAGCTGCCGCGTCCCCGGATCGAACACCAGCAGCCCGCGCGAGGTGAGCGCGCGCACCCGGCCGTGCGGGCCGGCCTCCAGCCCGCCGATGGTCGCATCCGGCCAGCCCTGCGCGATGCCGAGGGTCTGCTCCAGCGAGGCGCCTTGCGCGCCGAGACGGTACCGCTGCAATTCACCGCTGCGCGCCAGCCACAGCGTGTCGCCATCCAGCGCGAAGGCATCGACTTCGCCGCGGGCGACGCCCGGCACGAAACGGAACGCATCCCCGCCCGCGGCGAGACGGGCGAGACCCGCGTGGCTCGCGGCCCACAGCGCACCGTCCGGGGTTTCGCGCAGCTGGGTGATCTGCAGCGCATCGTCGCCGGCGACGGGCGGCGCGATCGCGTGCAGCGCGAACGTGCGCGGCTCGACCCGGAACACGCCGGTGCCGACGCCCGCGAACCAGATCGAACCGTCGCGTCCGGCGAGCAGCCGCCACACGCCGTGGCGCAGGCCCGGATCGCCCTTGCCGATTTCGCGCAGGCGTTTGCCGTCCCACATCGCGAAGCCGTTCTGGTAGCCGATCCACAGGCGCCCCGAGGCGTCTTCGGCGAGCGCGGCGATGGACAGCTGCGCGAGACCGGGGATCGCGGCATGCCGGACCGTGCCCGTGAGCGGATCGATGCGGTCTAGCATCCCCGCGCCGCCCACCCACAGCGAACCGTCGCGCGCCAGCGCCAGCGCGCGCACGCGCGCCGCGGTCAGGCTGTCCGCGTTCCCCGGCACGTGCCGGTACACGCTGAGGGCGCGCCAGTGCGGCGGCAGGTAGGCCAGGCCGCCGTCCAGCAGCGCCACCCACAGGCCGCCTTCGTGATCGCGGAACAGTCCGTCCGGCAAGCGGCCGGGCAGTCCACCCGCGGCGCCGGGCGTGGGGGCTGCGCGGACCTCCGCCCCCGAGGCCTTGCGCAAATCCAGGCCGCCGCGCCGCGCGATCCACAGGTCGCCGTCCGGATCGCGCAGGCTGGCCAGCGCTTCCACGGGGGCGCCGATCAGCACCGCGCGGCTGTCGGCATCGACGTGGTACAGGCCCGCGCTGGTCGCCGCGTCCACGCCGTCACCCGCGTCGCGCAACTGCCAGATCGTGGCCGGCATCGGCGTGCCCGGCAATGCGACGTGCGTGATGCGGCCGTGCGCGTCCATCCGGTCGAGCCCGGCATCGGTGCCGATCCACAGGCCGCCATCCGCGCCGGCCGCGAGGGCGGTGACCGAATCCGACGCGAGGCTCGCCGGGCCGTGGTCGCGGTGGCGGAAATGCGTGAAGCCGTTTTCGCCGCGGTCGAGTCGATTCAGGCCGCCCCCGTACACGCCCACCCAGATCGTCCCCGACGCATCCTGCGCGATCGCCATCACGTCGTCGCCGGAAAGGCTGTCGGCCCGGTGCGGATCGTGCAGCCAGTGGCGGAATCCGTTTTCCGCCGGCAGGTACAGGTTCAGTCCGGTGCCTTCGCCGCCGACCCACAGGCGGTCCCCGCGATCGACCAGCAGCGCCGACACGTCGTTGGCCGGCAGTGACGAGGGTTGCGCGGGATCGTGACGGAACACCTGGAAGTGCTGGGTGTCGAAACGCGCGAGACCCGCATGCGTCCCGATCCATAGGTAACCGGAACGATCCTGCGCCACGCCGTACACCATGGCGGTCGGCAGGCCGTCGATCACGCCGTAATGCCGGAACGTGGGCATCGGCGGCACCCCAGCCGGCGCGGCGGCACCGGCCAGAGCCGTGATGAGCAGCAAGCCAGTCAGCATCGGCATCCCCCCAGCGAGCCCGGACGCGATCATGCCGCAAAAAGTGTCGGTATGGCGCGTGATGGCGGGCTGACGAAGCCGGTCTCGTGGGAGACAATGGACCGCCGGTCACCGGATTGCGAATGCGACGATTCCTCGCGCCAACGACATGCCTCGCGCTGCTCTATGCCGGCGCGGCGTGTGCGCATCCGCTGGATTACCGGATCGACACGGTGCATTCGCAGGTGCTGTTCAGCGTCGATCACGACGGCTATTCGCATCCGGTGGGGCGCCTAGCCATCGCGCGCGGCTGGCTGCGTTTCGATCCCGACGACTGGAAGGCGTCGAAGGTGGTCGCCGACATCGACACCGGTTCCGTCGATCTGGGCGACAAGAGCTGGGACGGCGCGGTCACTGGCCAGCGTTTTCTCGATGCCGGAAAATACCCGCTCGCGCATTTCGAGAGCACCTCGGTCGCGCAGACCGGCGCGCACACCGGCACGCTGCACGGCAACCTAACCCTGCACGGCGTCACGCTGCCGGTGACGATCGACTTCACCGTCAACCGGGTCGGCGCAACGCTGTTCGGCTTCGAGACGATCGCGGGATTTTCCGGGCGGGCGACGCTGGACCGCACCAAGTTCGGAATCACCGCGTTCCCGAAAGCGGTGGGCACCGAGGTCAGCGTGCGGCTGGAGATCGAAGCCACGCTGGATCGCAACGCCGAGGGCGATTACGAACGCGCGACGGAGAAGGCCCATGCCGCTGCGCAGCACTGAGACCAGCTGGGGTGCGCTGGCGCGCGGTTTCCACTGGATCGTCGCCGCGCTGATCCTGGTACAGGCGGTGATCGGGCTGACGATGGTCGGCATGGCAACCACGCCGGCCAAGGTGCGCATGTTCGCGCTGCACAAGTCGATCGGCCTGACCGTGCTGGCGCTGGTGCTGTTGCGGATCGCCTGGCGCGCGTTCGACCGCAGGCCGCGCGATCCGGACGATACGCCGCGCTGGCAGCACGTCGCGGCGCGTGCGACGCACACGGCGCTGTACCTGCTGATCCTCGCGATCCCGCTGAGCGGCTGGTGGTTCAACTCCGCCGCCAACGCGCCGCTGGTGTGGTTCGGACTGGTGAAGGTTCCCGGCCTGACCGGCGGCTACGACCCGGCCATCAAGAACGTGGCCCTGCTTGCGCACCAGACGCTGTTCTGGATCCTGGTCGCGCTGCTGGTGTTGCACGTGGGTGCTGCGCTGTGGCATCACTTCCGCCGGCACGACGACGTGCTGCGGCGGATGCTGACCGGCGTGAAACGATCGACGAGCGGAGCGACCCGATGAAACCGGCGACGCGGACCGGCTTGATGTTGGCGGCAACCCTGGCCGCCGCCACGGCGATGCCCGCGTTCGCCCGCGACTGGGCGGTGGATGCCGCGCACAGCACGCTCGCCTTCACCGGCAGCTATCAGGGCGAGACCTTCGATGGGCGCTTCAGGCGCTTCGACGCGAGCATCGCCTACGATCCGGCCGACCTCGCGCACGCAAAGTTCGACGTGACGGTGGACATCGCGAGCCTGGACACGCAGAACAGCGAACGCGACCAGGCCGCGCTGGGCACGGATTTCTTCGACAGCGCAAGGTTTCCGCGCGCGCACTTCGTCACCACCGCGTTCCGCAGGGCCGCGAACGGCGAGGTGCTGGCCGACGGCACCCTGACCCTGCGCGGCGTCACGAGGCCGGTCATGCTGTCCGTGAAGTTCGTGCCCGGCGGCAACAACGCGACGCTGGACGTCACCGCCCGGCTCAAGCGCCTCGATTTCGGCATCGGCGGCGGCCAGTGGGCCGACACCTCGATGATCGGCAACGGCGTCACCGTGCACGGGCATCTGCTGCTGCTCGCGTCGAAGTGATGCGCGGCAAGGCCTATCCGGCCAGGAATGCCTGCAACGATGCCGGATCGAACGGCCAGTCCAGCTCGCGTCCGGAATTTTCGTCCCTCAGCACCGGCACGCGCGTGCCGTAGCGCGCTTCCAGCTCCGGATCACCGTCGATCCACACGTTCTCGAACCCCGGCGCGCGCGCGGCCGCCAGCAGCGCGAGCGCCTCGTCGCACAGCTTGCAGTCGTCGCGCTGGAAGAGGGTGAGCATGGATTTTGGGGTAGAGAGAATGGTGCTTCGGAGCGTGCTGTTTTTGAGGAGTGCGGCCACGGGTGGCCGCTTCTGATTTCCATATCCAGGAAACCAAATCTTTGCGAATTGGAGCCTTCGAGCAGCGATCATGGATGATCGCAAAAATGAACGCGTAGAATAGCCGACGGTTCGCCCCCATCTTGCCTCCATGGCCGTCAGCGTCTTCGACATCTTCAAGATCGGCATCGGGCCGTCGTCCTCGCACACGGTGGGTCCGATGCGCGCGGCCGCGCGTTTCGTGGAACGCTGGTTACGCGACGAGGGCAACCTCGGGCGCACCGCGCGCGTCACCGCCGAGCTGTACGGCTCGCTGGCTATGACCGGCCGCGGTCACGGCACCGACAAGGCGGTGATGTGCGGGCTGGAAGGCAACTGGCCGGACAGGATCGATCCCGATGCGATTCCACCCTTGCTCAAGCGCATCCGCGAGACGAAGCGCATCCGCCTGGGCGGCACGCACGAGATCGCGTTCGACGAGAAGGCCGACCTGATCTGGAACAAGCGCCAGAAGCTGCCGTACCACGTCAACGGCATGCGCTACACCGCGTACGACGCGGACGGTGCGGTCATCGTCACGCGCGACTACTACTCGGTGGGTGGCGGCTTCGTGGTCAACCAGGACGAGGCTGCGGCCGACCGGATCGTCGCCGATACGACCGCGCTGCCGCGCCGGTTCCATTCCGGCGACGAATTGATGGCGTTGTGCGAAAAGCACGGCATGACCATCGCGCACCTGATGCTGGAAAACGAGAAAGTCTGGCGCAGCGAAGCGGACATTCGCGCGGGTCTGCTCAATATCTGGGACGCGATGCAGCAGTGCGTCGAACGCGGCCTGCGCTCGCCGGGCGAACTGCCGGGCGGCCTGCACGTCAAGCGCCGCGCCCCGGCGATGTACGAGGAGCTGAAGGATCGTCCCGAGGCCGCGCTCAAGGACCCGCTCACGATCCTGGATTGGGTGAACCTGTACGCGCTGGCGGTCAACGAGGAAAACGCCGCCGGCGGGCGCGTGGTCACCGCGCCCACCAACGGCGCGGCGGGCATCATTCCCGCGGTGCTGCATTACTACGACCGGTTCTGCCCGAAATCCAGCGAAGACGGCGTGATCGATTTCCTTCTGACCGCCGGCGCGATCGGCATTCTCTACAAGGAAAACGCCTCGATCAGCGGCGCCGAGGTCGGCTGCCAGGGCGAGGTCGGCGTCGCCTGCTCGATGGCCGCCGGTGCGCTGGTCGCCGCGCTGGGCGGTTCGATCTATCAGGTCGAGAACGCCGCCGAGATCGGCATGGAACACAACCTCGGGCTCACCTGCGACCCGATCGGCGGCCTGGTGCAGATCCCCTGCATCGAGCGCAACGCAATGGGCGCAGTGAAGGCCATCAACGCCCAGCGCATGGCCATGCGCAGCGACGGCAAACACCGCGTCTCGCTGGACAAGGTCATCAAGACCATGCGGGATACGGGTCGCGACATGAAAGACAAGTACAAGGAAACCTCGCGCGGCGGGCTGGCCGTCAACGTGATCGAGTGCTGAGATTCCCTTCAGCCGCGCAATCCGGGACCCTGGTCGCGCGCGGGCTTGCGGCACGAGCCGGGCAGCGCAAGGCGGTCCTCGATCATCGCCTGATCCCGTCTCTTCCGGTCAGCCGGCGGATTTGCCGACGGCATCTGGCGAAGTCAGCGTGCAGGCAGGCGTGATGCGCACACCCGGTCATGAAGGCCGGCCTGATGACCTCGAGGGAACCCATCCTTCATGATGGATTGCCGCTGCCGTTCCTGTGCGCGAACAGCGCGCGGAGGTGACGGACCGTTCTGCCGGCGTGCTTGCGCAGCCACGCATTGAGGCTGCCGGGGATAGGCTGACGGGAGCGGCGTATCCAGAATCCGCCCGATTCGGGCACCAGCCGGTACCCCATTGCTCGACAATCGGATTCCGAGAAGTAGTGGAAGACCACGCTGCGCCGGGTGCGCCCCCGGTCGGCAATGGGGCTGCCGCCGTGGAGCAGTTGGGCGTTCCAGATGAACACGTCACCCTTCCTGGCCCGGAACAGTTCGCTTTGCAGCCCGTGCTGCCGCACCTGGTCCTGCATCCAGGCTGTCCACGTGCCCAATTCCCCGGGAAGGAAATGGCGCTCCCCGTTGGAGAAGACGTAAGGCCTTATCCTGTGGCTGCCGGGCCAATACCGCAGCAGGCCCGATTCCGGCGTGCAATCCTCCAGTGCCACCCAAGCCGCCACGAGATGGCTGGGCGTGCGCGGCGTCATGAACAGGGAATCGACGTGGTCGGGTTGCTCGGTGCCGTACTCCAGGCTGAGCGAGTTGCACAGCGCGGGTCGTTCACCCAGCAGGCGCTGCAGCAAGGGAACCAGGCGATCGTTTGCGATGCCTTGAAGCGCATTACACGCGCCGGGTGGGGAGGAGGCACGGCTCGACTGGACCGGGCGCGACGGAAGGCGCGACCGCCGCAGGGATGCCCGGGTTTGCAAACCCGGGATAGTCCGGCCGCACTCGCTTTGCACCGGCCACTGTGCTACCAATGATGCCCCCGAAGCCGTGTTCGCGGTCAATCAAGCATGTCGGCAGCCCCGCAGCCGGGTGAACCGGTATCCCGCACCGCCGCCCCGCCGGATGCGGAAGCCGCGGTGTGCCTGCTGCTGGTCCGGCGCGGACGCCTGAAGGAAGCCGATCTCGCGCGCGCCGAGCGTGTGCTGGACGAGGCGCCGGAAAGCACCCTGACCGCGTTGCTGGCGCGGCTGGGCCTGGTGTCCGAGCGCGACCTGGCCGAGGCCTGGGCGGAGACGCTGAAGCTGCCGCTGCTGGCGGTGAAGGACGCGCCCGATGCGCCGCCCGAGACCACGCTGTCGCTGCGCTTCATGAAGCAGTTCCACGTGGTGCCGGTCGGCGAGCGCGACGGCGCGCTGGAACTGGCGGTGGCCGACCCGGGCGACGGTTACGCCGCGCAGGCGGTGGCGCTGGCGACCGGCAGGCCGGTGGCGCTGCGCGTCGCGCTGCGTTCGGAAATCGACGACCTGATCGAACGCTGGTACGGCGCGGGCCGCAGCGCTCTGGGCACCATCGTCGAGGGTCTGGAAGGCGAGGGCGGCGCGTCGGGCGAGGACGACATCGAGCACCTGCGCGACCTCGCATCCGAAGCGCCGGTGATCCGGCTGGTGAACCTCCTGATCCAGCGCGCGGTGGAAGCGCGCGCTTCCGACATCCACATCGAGCCGTTCGAGAACCGCCTGAAGGTGCGCTACCGGATCGACGGCGTGCTGCACGAGGTGGAGGCGCCGCCGGCATCGAGCACCGCCGCGGTGATTTCGCGCATCAAGATCATGGCGCGGATGAACATCGCCGAGCGACGGCTGCCGCAGGACGGCCGGATCATGCTGCGCGTGCAGGGCAAGGAACTGGACCTGCGCGTGTCGTGCATTCCCACCAGCTTCGGCGAATCGGTGGTGATGCGCATTCTGGACCGCGGCAACGTGGTGCTGGATTTCGCCTCGCTCGGTTTCGATTCGCATACGCTGCCGGCATTCCTGCGCGTGCTGGAACAGCCGCACGGAATCCTGCTGGTCACCGGCCCCACCGGTTCGGGCAAGACCACCACGCTGTACACCGCGCTGTCGAAGATCAACACGCCCGACCGCAAGATCATCACGGTCGAGGATCCGGTCGAATACCAGCTCGAAGGCATCAACCAGATGCAGGTGAAGCCGCAGATCGGGCTGGATTTCGCCGGCGCGCTGCGCTCGATCGTGCGCCAGGATCCCGATGTCATCATGATCGGCGAGATGCGCGACCTGGAGACCTGCCGGATCGCGATCCAGTCCGCGCTCACCGGCCATCTGGTGCTTTCCACGCTGCACACCAATTCCGCCGCGGGCGGCGTGACGCGCCTGCTGGACATGGGCGTGGAAGATTATCTGCTGGCTTCCACCGTGAACGCGATCCTGGCGCAACGGCTGGTGCGGCGGCTCGATCCCGCCACGGCCGAACCGTACGAGCCGCTGCCGGAAATGGTGCGCGAACTGGGCCTGGACAGACTGACGGATCAGCGGCCGCTGCGCCTGTATCGCGCTCGGCCTTCGCCCGACAATCCCAGCGGTTTTCGCGGACGCCTCGCGATCATCGAGCAACTGACCATGAGCGACCCGCTGCGCCGGCTGGTGATGCAGCGCGCCGATGCAGGCGACATCGAACGCGCCGCGCGCGCCGAGGGCATGCACACCATGTACGAGGACGGCCTGCGCAAGGCGCTGGCGGGTTTGACCACGATCGAGGAAGTGTTGCGTGTCACGCAGGAAGCCTGAAAGCCGGGACTCGGGACTCGGACTGCGGAGGCAGGATGCCGGAGCGAACGTCGGCGAAGCCGACGGCCCGAAGGGCGAGCCGCGGAAGCGGCGAGTTTCCCGGGACTCGGAAGAGTCGGGACTCGGGACTCGGGCCTCGGGACCCGGGAAAAATCCGCAAGCCGCAGCGTCCGCTTCGATTGAATTGCGTGAGAACCCGATGCGTGGCCACACGTCAAAGCGGAGCCGCCGTGGTGCTCTTGCGAGTATCGAGTCCCGAGTCCCGAGTCCCGCCTGATGCCGCTTTACCACTACAAAGCCGTCACGCCCGCGGGCGAAGTCGTCGAGGGCCGGATGGATGCGCCCTCCGTCGAGGACGTGATCGCGCGCCTGCAGGAACAGGGCAACGTGCCGCTGGCGGCCGGCGACGCCGACGCAGGCGGCGGCTCGCTGCTGGCGCGCTGGCGCAGGCAGCCGCTCAAGGGCGCAGCGCTGGTGCAGTTCACCGAGCAACTGGGAATTCTTCTGCACGCCGGCCTGCCGCTGGACCGTTCGCTGCTGATGCTGCAGGAACTGCCGGAGGGCGAACGCGCCCGGCACGTGATCGAACGGATCCGCGAGCGTGTGCGCGGCGGTTCCTCGCTGTCACGGGCGCTGGAAGACGAGCACGGCGTGTTCCCACGCCTGTACGTCAGCATGGTGCGTGCGGGCGAGGCCGGCGGGGCGCTGGATGCGGCGCTGACGCGGCTGGCCGATTATCTGGAACGCGCGCGCAAGCTGCGCGAGAACGTGATCGGCGCGCTGGTGTATCCGGCCTTCCTGCTGTTCGGCGTGTTCGGTTCGCTGGTGCTGCTGCTGGCGTTCGTGTTGCCGCAGTTCGTGCCGATCTTCCACGACATGAACGTGCCGATTCCGTTGGTCACGCGCGTGCTGATGGCGTTCGGATCGTTCCTGCACGACTGGGGCCTGCTGCTCCTGATCGCGCTGATCGTGCTGGGACTGTGGTGGGGCGCGCGGATGCGCGAGCCCGCGGTCCGGCGTGCGTTCGATGCGCGCCTGCTGCGCGTGCGCGTGCTTGGCCCGCTGCTGCTGAAGGTGGACACGGCGCGGCTGATGCGCACGCTGGGTTCGCTGCTGAAGAACGGCGTCTCGCTGCTCGGCGCGCTCGGCATCGCGCGGCAGGTGGTGGCCAACCGCGAACTGGCCGCGCAACTGGAACCCGCGATCGAGGCGGTCAAGGGCGGCGATTCGCTGTCGCACGCGCTGGCCGCCCACACGTCGTTCCCGAAGCTCGCGGTGCAGATCACCACGGTGGGCGAGGAATCGGGCACACTCGACGCGATGCTGCTGCGCGCGGCCGACACCTACGACGGCGAGGTGCGTTCGGCGATCGACAAGATGCTGTCCGCGCTGGTGCCGGTGCTGACCATCGTGATGGCGCTGCTGGTGGCGGGCATCATGCTGTCGATCCTGCTGCCGCTGCTGAGCCTGAGCGGAAACATTCAATGATTCTCAATCGTAGAGGGTTGAAAATGCCTTTCTTGAATTTGTTCGGGACTCGGACTGCGGAGGCAGGATGCCGGAGCGAACGTCGGCGAAGCCGACGGCCCGAAGGGCGAGCCGCAGGAGCGGCGAGTTTCTCGGGACTCGGGACTCGCGAGAGCTGCGACTCGGAAACCAAGACCCCGCATGCGCCAAGCGGCGAGGCGCATTTCTTTGCTGATGTAAATTCAACGGGACCAGACAAAGTCCAGCCATTCATGCGTCGCGGCACTTTTCGGTTTTCCCGAGTCCCGAGTCCCGAGCCCCGAGTCCCGCGGCTCCATCGCGGCTTCACCCTCCTCGAAATGCTGGCGGTGATCGTGCTGCTGGGCATCGTGGGCGTGATCGTGGCGCGCTCGGTGTCCGGGCGCGTGGATAGCGGCAAGTGGGACGCCGGCAAGATCGGCGTGACCAAGCTCGACCAGGACGTGCAGACTTACGCGCTGGACAACGGCTCGCCGCCGAAATCGCTGCAGGACCTGATCACCAAGCCGCTGAACGCGCCGTCGTGGAACGGCCCCTACGCCAAGCCCGCCGACCTGATCGATCCGTTCGGGCATCCGTACGGCTATCTGTATCCGGGCAAGCACGGCACCTACGACATCATCTTCTACGGGCGTGACGGCAAGCCCGGCGGCGAGGGGCTCGACCGGGATTACGGCAACTGGCAATGAAAGGTCCCGGGGCCAGGGACCGGGGAGCGGCGACCGCCGACAATGCGTGCACGCCGGCCGCCGCTCGCTGCAGCGGATCCCGCTTCATGTTGTTTGATATACCCGGCTCGCCGCGTCGCCGCGTCGACATCCGCTTCCCGGTCCCCGCTCCCCGATCCCGCGGTTTCACCCTGATCGAAATCCTGGCGGTGATCGCGTTGATCGCGATCGCCGTGACGGTGACGGCATTCTCGCTGCGCGGGCTGGGGCGCGAACGGTTGGAGGCCGCGGCGCACGAGATCGCGGCCGGGCTGCGCGATACCCGCACCCGCGCAATGGTCGCGCACCGGGCGCAATGGTTCACGGTGAACCTGCACGCGCGCACCTTCGCCGCGCCGGGACGTGATCCGAAATCCCTGCCGAAAGGCGCCGAGGTCACGGTGACCTCCGCCGCCGAAGACGCCCGCCAACCCGGCATCGCCCGCATCCGCTATTTCCCGGACGGCAGTTCCACCGGCGGCAACATCGTGCTGAGCCTGGACCGGCGCAGCGTGCGCGTGGATGTCGATTGGCTGACGGGTGCGGTGGCAGTCAGTGACGAGGCGTCGAGATGATGGCGGGGTGCCGCGCTGGCGAGATCGGGACTCGGGACTTGTCACGAGGAAGAGCGTGCTGCTCCGCCAAGTCAAATGATCCTGCCTTGGGCCAGGATCCTTCGTTCGCGCGCTTTGCTGCTTTTGGCTTTTCCCGGATCCCGGGAAACTCGCCGCTCCCGCGGCTCGCCCTTCCGGCCGTCGGCTTCGCCGACGTTCGCTACGGCATCCTGCCTCCGCAGTCCGGGTCCCGGGTCCCGCGGCTTCGTGGCGGCTTCACCCTGCTCGAGGTGCTGGCCGCGATTGCGCTGCTGGCGATCGCGTTCGCGATCGGGCTCTCCGCACTGGGTGCCGCCACGGGCAACGCGACACGCAGCGCGGCGCTGACGACGGCGTACGAGCGTGCCCAGAGCATCCTCGACCAGCAAGGCCTGACGGCGCCGCTGCAGCCGGGTGAAATCCATGGCCGTTTCGACGACGGCGCCGAATGGAGCGTGCGCATCACCCGGCTCGCGGCTCCGGCGGCGGCGTCCAGCTCCGCGGGGTCGTTCGCCGTCCCGGGCCAGAACACCGGGGCGCTGCTGGCGCAGCCCGGCGCGGTCGACCTCTACCGGCTGGATCTTTCCCTGCAATACGGCGAGGGGCGCACGTTGCGGCTGGCCACGCTGCGCGCGCAGGTGCAGCAGCCGTGAGCGGGACTCGGGATTCGGAACGCGGGACTCGGGATGTGCGCCATGCGCATCCTTCGAGGTTGTGGCGAGGCGCCACGCGTTCCTTCCGGAGAAAAAGCAACGCCGACGGGGATGGCTCGCGCTTCCCTTCGCGGTCCGCATCGCCAATTTGCGTGGTCCGGAATGACGACAAAACTTCGTTCCGTTTCGGGCGAGTCCCGAGTCACGGGAAACTCGCCGCTCCCGCGGCTCGCCCTTCGGGCCGTCGGCTTCGCCGACGTTCGCTCAGGCATCCTGCCTCCGCAGTCCGGGTCCCGTCGCATCAATCCGGCTTCACCCTGCTGGAAATCCTGCTGGCACTGGTGCTGATGGCGTTCGTGCTGGCGGGCGTGTGGGGTGCGCTGGGCACCGCCACGCGCACGATCCACGGCGCCGACGCGCTGATGGCGCGCAGCGAACAGGTGCGCACCGTGCAGCAGTTCCTGCGCGCGCAGCTCGAATCGGCGCAGCTGCAGCCCTATGTCGTGAGCGGGGATTCGCGCGCGCGCATGTTCAAGGGCGATGCACGGTCGATGCAGTACGTCGCCACGATGCCGCCGCAGGTCGGCGAGGGCGGCCTGTTCGTGCAGACGCTGAAGCTGGTGCGCGACGGCGATGCCTACGCGCTGCAATTGGACTACGCGCCGATGGGCGGTGACGGGCGGACATCCGGAACGCCCGCGAGCCACTTGCTGTTGCGCGGCCTGTCGGGTGGCCAATTCCAGTACCTCGCCACGGCGGCGTTCGGCAAGCCGGCCGCGTGGCGCGACGACTGGCTGGCGGTGAACGGCCTGCCGCTGGCGGTGCGCATCCATCTGGAACCAGGCTGGCCCGAGCGCGTGCCGTTCCCCGACATGCTGATCCGGTTGCAGACGGGTCAGGGTTACGGCCTGCAAACGTCCACGGGGAACGGGCCATGATCCGGCGCGAGCGCGGCGCGGCGCTTCTGCTGGTGCTGTGGGTGACGGTGCTGCTGGTGGCGCTGCTGGCCGGCATTGCGGCCACCGCGCGCAGCCAGAGCGAGGCCGCGCTTTACGGCTCGGAGCGCGTGCGTGCGCGCTACGCCGCCGAAGCGGGTGTGGCGCAGGCGGTGCAGGGATTGCGCGCGCCCGATGTCGCGCACCGCTGGGTGCCGGACGGGCGTGCCTACGCATTCGACTTCGATGCCGCCAGGGTCACGGTGCGGATCACCGACGTGGGTGGATTGGTGGATCTCAACGCCGCCGACGGCACGGTATTGACTCGACTGTTCGAAGCCGCGGGGGTGGATGCCGGCCGTGCCCAGGCATTGTCCGCCGCGATCCAGGACCGGCGCGGCGGCAGGACGCCGGTCCGGGGCGTCGCGATGCCGTCCGTGCCGGGCGTGATGCCGTTCCGCGCGCGCGAGGAACTCGCGCGGGTGCCCGGGATGGATCAGGCGATCTACGACAAGGTGGCCGGCGCGGTCACGGTGTTTTCCGGCCGCAATTTCCCGGATGCATCCTATGCCGGGCCGCTGGCGCTCGCGGCGCTGCAGGGGCGCGGCCTCGCGGAAGCCGAAGCGGAAGTGCAGGCGCGCCGGGCCCGGCCTGCGATGCGCGGCGCCGGCAACGGCGGCGCGCCCGGCATGGTGCTGAACGGCGGTCTGGTGGCCGGTTTCGGCGGGGTGGTCGAACGGGTCCGCAGCGAAGCGGTGATGCCCGACGGCACCCGCGTGGGGATTGACGCGACCCTCCGGCTTGCGCTGGCCGGCAACGATTGGCGGCCCTACAAAGTGTTAGGCTGGCGCGTCGATTCGCTGGACCCGCCACAAACCCCCTGAATGTCCTGAATGCCGATGGCTCTTGCTTCCGTCGCCCCCGGCCTCGACCGCGTGAAACTCGCGTGGCGGCGCTCGCCCGTGCCCGGTTTCCTGCACTGGTGGGGCGGCGAACTGGTGGCGCTGCTGCCCGCGCGGCTGCGCGCGTGGCTGCTGCGCGGGCCGGACGTGCTGCTGCTGTCGGTGCGTGAAAACGCGCTGCGGGTGCGCCGGGCGCGCACCGGCGAGCTGCTGGCCGAAATCCCCGCAAGCCTTTCCGCCGACGCCCAGCGCGCCGCCTTCGCGCAGGCCTGCGCGGGCATCGATCCCGCCGACCGCCGGCTGGTGTTGCTGGTGCCGGCCTCGGGCGTGCTGCATCGACGGCTGGTGCTGCCGCTGGCCGCCGCCGCCGATCCGCGCCGGGTGGCCGGCTACGAGATCGACCGCCAGACGCCGTTCAAGCCGGACCAGGTGCACTACGACGTGCGGCTCAGCGACGCGCCGGTGTCCGCCGGACACGTGGCGGTGGACCTGTACGTGGTACCGCAGGCCGGACTCGCGCCGATGCTGGCGAGGCTGGCCGCGCTGGGCGTCGAACCCGACGCGGTGGACGTGCAGACCGAAGCGGGTGAACGCGCGGGCGTGGACCTGCTGTCGGCCGCCCGGCGTCCGCGCCGGCTCGACCGCCGCCGCCGCTTGAACCGCATCCTGGCCGCCGCGTGCGTGGTGCTGGTGGTGCTGGTACTGGCCACGTGGCTGAACAATCGTCGCGCGGCGCTGGCGGCGATGCAGGACCAGGTCGATGCGATGCGCGCGCAGGCCGCGCAGTCGGAGCAGTTGCGCGCGCAGCTGATCGCCGCGACCGGCGCGTCGGGTTTCCTGGTGAAGCGCAAGTCCGAATCGCCCTCGCTGCTCGCCCTGCTCGATGATCTGACGCAGCGGATGCCCGGCGACGCTTGGCTCGACAGCCTGGCGCTGGATTCCGGCGGCGGCCTCGACATCAGCGGCGAGGCACCCAAGGCCGCGGCCCTGGTCGATCGCCTGCGCGCCTCGCCGTTCCTGCAGGAACCGAAACTCCAGGGCGTGATCCAGCCCGATCCCGCCACCGGCAAGGAACGCTTCGAACTGGTCGCGCGGGTGCGCGCGCAGGGGACCGCCGATGCGCCTTGAGCACATCACAATGTCGCCGCTGCAATCGCGCGCCGCCGCGATCGTGCTGGCGCTGCTCGCGCTGGTGCTGGGGTACTTCCTGCTGCTGCACTGGTGGTTCGTCGCGCCGCTGCTGGACGTGGACGCGCAGATGCGCGACCTGCAACAGCTCCACGCCAGATACGCCGCGGCGATCGCCGAACGCCCGCTGCTGGAGAAGCGTGTCGCGCAGCTCCAGCAGGGCGGCGCCACCGCCGGCGCGTTCCTGCCTGAAACCGATCCCAGCGCGGCCGCCGCCGACCTGATCCAGCGCGCCACCGACATCGTCAACGCGCACGCCGCCGAGGGCAGCGGCTGCTCCATGCCGCAGAAAATGCCGGTGGAGCAGGACAACACCGGCGAACCCTTCCGGCGGGTCAGCGTCAGCATCACGCTGGAATGCGGCAGCCAGCCGCTGGCCTCGGTGCTGTACGACTTCGAGCGCGGTCTGCCGTACCTGTTCGTGGACAGCGTGCGCCTGGCGCGCGCGCCGGCGGTGACCAGCGGCAGGCTGGAGGCGCAATTGACATTGTCGGGCTATCTCCGGCCCGGAGCCGCACCGTGAACGCCGCCGATCGCCGTCGCCTGACGCCGGTGCTGGGCACGCTCACGGTGCTGCTGGCGCTGCTGCTGGTCGCGATGTGGGCGGGGCTCGGCCGCGGCGCGCACTGGCACGACGACGCCTCCGCGGCGCACCTGCCCGGTGCCGGCACGCCGCTGCCCGCCCCGACGGTCCCGCCGCTGCAGCATTTCGCCGCGGTCTGGCAGCGCCCGCTGTTCAATCCCGACCGCCAGCCCGACCGCGGGGTGGCGGCGGACGGTGCGGCCGCCAACGCGGGTGATCTCGAGCTCACCGGCGTGATCCTGACACCCAGCCTGCACCTGGCGCTGCTGCGCGAGAAAAGCAGCGGCCGCACCCTGCGGGTGCGGGAAGGGCAGGCCGCCGGCAACGGCGGTCCCCTGCTGGTCGAACTGCATCCGCGCAGCGCGGTGATCGAGACCTCCGGTTCGCGCCAGCCCTTGCAGTTGATTCCGGGGCCCGCACCCGCAGGCGCCGCCAGCAGCCAGGACGACGCCCAGCCCGGTCAGGCGCCGGTGGTCCAGCCGGCCGGTGGACAGGGCCGTGCTATGTTCTCGCCCGCGGCGCCGCAGGGGGCCGCGGAGGCGGCGCCGAACGGCCAGTCCGAAGCGGCACGCCGGCGCGCGCTCGAAGCCCGGATCATGGAGCGCCGGCGCAGGGCAGCGGCGCAGCAGAACGGCGGCGGCGGATGAGCCGCCGCCCCCGAGCCCTGACCGATGCGTGCAGCCCGACGGAGAACCTGAAGACGTGCCCATGAAGTTCGCCCCCTTGCTGATCGCCGGTCTTGCGCTGCTGCTGGCCGGTTGCACGCCGCCGGTCCGGCCGACCACGGATTATTCGTTGCAGCGCGAGGCGATCGCCGGCACGCATGCGCCGCCGCCGGCGCCGCTCCAGACCGGCAACGAGGCCAACCAGCCGATCGGCACGGCCGCCGCCACGGCCGAAAGCCGTTACGGCACCGGCGTGTTCATCAACGGCGTCGCCGCCGCCAATGCGCGCGCCAAGGGCGCGGCGGCCGCGGCGGGCAACGGCGACATCGTGTTCAACTTCGACAACCAGCCCGTGCAGGCCGCGGTCAAGGCGATCCTGGGCGACGTGCTGCACGAAAACTATTCCATCGCGCCCGACGTCAAGGGCACGATCACCTTCGCGACCGCGCAGCCGGTGACCCGCGAAGAGGTGCTGCCGATCCTGGAAATGCTGCTGTCGTGGACCGGCAACGCGCTGGTGTACCAGAACGGCGGCTATGTCGTGATGCCGGCCGACAAGGCCGCGCCGGGCAATCTGGTGCCCGGTCTCGGCGCGGTGCCGCCCGAGACCGGTTACGCGGCGCGGCTGTTCCCGCTGCATTACGTGTCCGCCGACGCGATGCAGAAGCTGCTGAAGCCGTTCGCCCAGCCCGGTGCCTTCCTGCTGGTCGATCCGCAGCGCAACCTGCTGGTGATGGCCGGCACGCCGGACGAACTGGCCAATTACCAGCGCACCATCCGGATTTTCGACGTGGATTGGCTGCGCGGGATGTCGGTGGCGGTGATCCCGCTGCAGCATGTCGAGGCCGACGACCTGACCGGCCAGTTGCAGAAGATGTTCAGCGAGCAGGGCGCCAAGGGCCAGGAACTCAGCGGCATGGTCCGGCTGATCCCGCTCAAGCAGAGCAACAGCCTGGTGGTGATCACGCCGCAGCCGGCCTATCTCGACGAGGTGCGCCAGCTCGTCACGACCATCGACACCGGCGCGGGTGACTCCTCCGGCCTTTACGTGTACGACGTGCACAACGTCAAGGCCTCGGATCTGGCCACCGATCTCAACGAGCTGTTCGGCAATCCATCGAACGCCGTGCAGGCGCCGCCCGGCGCGGTCGCGCCCGGCTTTTCGCCGCTGGAACAGAGCAGCCCCGGCAGCCTGGGCGGACCTTCGGAAGGCTTCGGCAACTTCACGCCGGAAACGGGCAATTATCCGAACGGCGCCGGCAGCGGCGCCGAAGGCGGCGTCGGTGCCGGCATGGTCAGCGGCGCCACCCAGGCACGCCGCCAGCAGCAGCAACAGCAACAAGGCCCCACCGTCTTCACCACCAGCGAGGGCGTGCGCATCGCCGCGGTGAATTCGAACAACCAGTTGCTGGTGCGGGCCAAGCCCGGTCAGTGGGAAAAGCTGCTGCCGGTGATCCAGCGGCTGGACCAGCAGCCGCTGCAGGTGCAGATCGAGACGCGCGTGCTGGAAGTGACGCTGACCGGGCAATTCCAGTTCGGCGTGCAGCACTACCTCGGCGGCCTGATCGGCACCCAGCCGGGTTCGCCGCCCAACACCAACGAGTCGTATCACCGCCACCAGGGCGCGGTGGGCCTGGGCGGCGTGCAGTACAACCCGGCCACCGATGCCTTGTTCTACTCGTTCGCGGGCAACAAGCTGCAGGTCGCGCTGAAGGCGATGGAACAGAGCGGCGACGTGCGCGTGCTGTCGGCACCCTCCAGCGTGGTGCTCAACAACCAGGAAGCGACCTTCAAGGTGGGCGAGAAGATTCCGGTGGTGCAGACCTACTTCGCACCGGGTTACGGCGTCGCCAGCGGCACCTCGACCGGTTACAACGTCGGCCAGGTGCAGTACATCGACACCGGCGTGCTGCTGGACGTGGTGCCGCGCGTCAACCCGGGCGGCCTGGTGTACATGGACATCCAGCAGGTGGTCAGCCAGCCGGTCTCGAAGGACCAGTACGGCAATTACACCCTTTCCAACCGCGCGCTCAGCACGCAGGTCGCGGTGCAGAGCGGCCAGACCGTGCTGCTGGGCGGCCTGATCCAGCAGCAGGACAACAACACCGACACCGGTGTTCCCTTCCTCAACCGTGTCCCCGTGCTGGGGCGCCTGTTCGGCACCACCGACCGCACCCGCACCCGCACCGAGCTGAGCGTGCTGATCACACCGCGCGTGATCAGCAATCCGCTGGACGCGCGCGCGGTCACCGACGAATACGAAACCAGGTTCGAATCGCTGAAGCCGATCCTGCCGGGCGATGCCACGGCCGATCCCGGCCATGGCGGCGTCGCGGGTGCGGACGGAGCCGGTGCGGACGCGGCTTCGCGGGGCGTGCCGGCCACGGCCGCCGGAGCGCAGGTTTCACCCACGGTGTCCGCGCCCGCGCCCGTCATCGCGACACGGAATCCCGCGAGTCATGGTGGATGGGCGGTGCAGGTCGCGTCCCTGATGCAAGACGATACCGCCCGGCATCTGCGCGAGCGGCTGCAGCAGCTCGGTTACCCCAGTTACGTGGACAGCGCATCGACACCCGCCGGCGTGCGCTGGCGCGTGTATGCGGGGCCGGTGGTGAACCGCGATGCGGCGGAACGGCTGCGCGCCGGGATCGCCGAAAGCCTGCATATCAGCGGGATGATGATCGTGCAGCGATGAAAGCTCGGGAATGAAGCACCACGGGCGGGAAGCGGATGCTGCAGCGGATCGCTAAACTGCGCGGATGGCCGACGCCGTTTCCGTGATCATCGTGGCCGCCGACAGCGGCGCGTTGTTGCGCGAGTGCGTGACGCGCGCGCTGGCGTCTTCGGCGCCGGTCGAGGTGATCCTGGTCGACAATGCCTCGGCCGACGGCATGCCGCAGGCGGTCCAGCGCGCCCACCAGCACGACGAGCGCCTGCGCGTGATCTACAACCGCAGGAACCTCGGTTTCGGGCCGGCGGTGAACCTCGGCGCCCGCGAAGCGCGGGGCGATGCGCTGCTGGTGCTGAATCCCGACTGTCTTGTGGAACGCGATACGGCCGCGCGTTTGCTCGAGGTGCTGCGCGCGCATTCCGATGCGGGCGTGATCGGCGCGGTGGTATGCGATGCGAATGGTGCGCCCGATCCGGCTTCGCGCAGGCGCGATCCGCTGCTGCGCCGGTCGCTGAACGAGATGACCGGCCGGGCGGAACGCAAGGCCGGAAATCCGAAGTACGAAGGCGTGGACGTGCCGGGAGCGATTCCGGACGAAGTGATCGAGGTCGAGAACGTTTCCGGCGCGCTGATGCTGATGCCGCGCAAGGTGTTCACGCGGCTGGGCGGTTTCGACGAAGGCTATTTCCTGCACTGCGAAGACCTTGACCTGTGCCGCCGCGCACGCGATGCCGGTTTCAAGGTGCTGCTGGCGGGCGGTGTGCGCGTGCGTCACGGCAAGGGCGGGTCGAGCACGCATCGCCCGGTATTCGTCAGCTACCATAAGCACCGCGGCATGTGGCGCTGGTTCGTGAAATTCGATCCGGCCGCCTCCAGGCCGCACTGGCGCGCGCTGGTGTGGGGCGGCGTCTGGCTGCATTTCCTGGCGACCGTACCGGGGCTGTGGCTGCGGCGCGCGCTGGCTTCTCCCAACCGCGACTGGCATGGCGGTTCGAACCGATGATCCGCGAAATCCTGAAAATGGGCGATCCGCGCCTGCTGCGCATCGCGCCGCCGGTGCCCGAATCGATGCTCGGCAGCGCCGAACTGGACGCGTTGATCGCCGACATGTTCGACACCATGCGCGCCGCCGAGGGCGTGGGTCTGGCCGCACCGCAGATCGGGGTGGACCTGCAACTGGTGATCTTCGGTTTCGAGCATTCCGACCGCTATCCGGACGAACCGGAAGTGCCGCGCACGATCCTGCTGAATCCGGTGATCACGCCGCTGTCGCAGGACATGGAGGATGGCTGGGAAGGCTGTCTTTCGGTGCCGGGCCTGCGCGGCGTGGTGAGCCGTTATTCGCTGATCCGCTGCCAGGGGCTCGATCCCACGGGCGTGCCGATCGACCGCACCGCGCAGGGTTTCCACGCGCGCGTGGTGCAGCACGAATGCGATCACCTGATCGGGCGGCTGTACCCCTCGCGCATCACCGACTTCTCGAAGTTCGGCTATCTGGACGTGCTGTTCCCTGGAATGGCCGATGCGGACGGCTGATTCGCGCGTCGCGCGTCGCACGGGGGCGGCTGCGTGATCGCGCGCGTGAAGGGCCTGCCGGAGCGGCGTGGCTTCCGCTACTACGACCTGCTGGTCGGCGGCATGGTCGGCGTGCTGCTGTGCTCGAACCTGATCGGGCCGGCGAAGGTCTGCACGATCAGCGTCCCGCTGATCGGCGCGCTGACCTTCGGCGCGGGCAATTTGTTCTTCCCGATCAGCTACATCTTCGATGACGTGCTCACCGAAGTGTACGGCTACGCCCGGGCGCGGCGCGCAACCTGGGCCGGTTTCGGCGCGCTGGTATTCGCGTCGCTGATGACACAGGCCATCATCCGCATGCCGGTGAGTCCGGTCGAACCATTCGACGCCAAGCTGCAACCGGCGCTGGAGATCGTGTTCGGCAGCACCTGGCGGATCGCGCTGGCGTCGCTGGTGGGTTTCTGGGTCGGCGATTTCGCCAACGCATTCGTGATGGCGAAAATGAAACTGTGGACGCGCGGCCGCTGGCTGTGGACGCGCACCATCGGTTCCACCGTCGTCGGCGAAGGCGTGGACAGCCTCACCTTTTATCCGATCGCGTTCCTGGGCATCTGGACCGGCCAGACGATCGTGAAGGTGATCATGTTCAACTGGGTGATGAAGGTGCTGGTGGAAACGGTGGCGACGCCGCTGACCTACGCAGTGGTCGGCTGGCTGAAACGCCGTGAGAACGCCGACACCTACGACACGCACACGGATTTCAATCCGTTCACGCTGCGGGACGACGGTGAGGTGAGGGCGTATCGCTAGCTCGTCATCCCGGGGCCATCCGCAGCTTCACTGCGGATGGCCCCGGAACGACGAAAAGACACGAACCACGGAACGTCACAGCTCCATCAGGTCGTGACCGATGATCAGCCGTCCCTTGAAGTGCGGCTTCACCGCGTCGTACCACACTTGATCCGGGATCGGCGGCACGCCGGGCACGAAGTGATTCAGCACCAGCGTTTTCACGCCCGCCTGCGTCGCGATGCGGCCGACTTCCGACATCGGCGTGTGCGCGGCTTGCAGATGCGCGCGCAGGCGCGTGGCTTGCGATTCGTTCTTCACCACCGCGTCGATGGCTTGCAGATCGATCACTTCGTGCACCAGAATGTCGGCGCCGCGCGCCAGTTCGATCAGGTTTTCGCTGGGGCGCGTGTCGCCGGAAAACACGATCGAGCGATCCGGACAATCGAAGCGGTAGGCGAAAGCCGGCGTCACCGGCGGATGTTGCACCAGCGCCGCGGTCACCTTGACGTTGTCGTCGCGCATCACGAGACCGCCGCCGGTGATCTCGTGCGGATGGATCAGCGGCGCGAACGGCGGCCGGCCCTCGTCGCGTTCGCGGATGCCGATGTCGTAGGCATCCATCTGTAGGAACAGTTCGGTCATGCGCTTGAGCGGCGGCGGGCCGTAGGTGTTCACTGGCGTTTTCAGGTCGGTCTCCCACGCCAGCAACAGAAGATTTCCGTAATCGGCGTTGTGATCCGAATGCTGGTGCGTGATGAACACGTCCCGGATGTTTCCGAGATCGAGTCCGGCTTTCACCATCTGCCGCGCCACGCCATTGCCGCAGTCGATCACGTAGATGGAATCATCGATCACGATCGCATTCGCCGGCGCGGAACGATCGGGTTTAGGGGTCGGGCCGCCGGCGGTGCCGAGCAGGATCAGTTTCGATTTTGCTTGCGATTTCGCTCTTGACGCATCCGCTGCGAAGACGTTGCGTGTTGTTCCGACGGCGAGCGACGCGAGCGACAAGCCGGCCGCTTGCAGCAGGCGGCGGCGTGTGCGGTCGATATCGGAACGCGCGGGCATGGTGCGCGCAATTTACCACTGCCGTCATTACTCGCCGCATCCTGCGGCTTGCCCTTCGGGCCATCGGCTTCGCCGATGTTCGCTCCGGCATCCTGCCTCCGCAGTCCGGACGCGGCCAAGCCGCGAACCGGAATCCATTTTGATCTTGTTCCGATGAGGCGGAAATGAAAATGGATTCCGGGTTCTGTCCGGACTTCGTCCGAACAGTCCCGGAATGACGAACCGGGTTGTTATGCTTTTCCGAGTCCCAAGTCCCGAGTCCCGAATCACGCCAGCTTCTTGTACCGGATCCGGTGCGGCCCCGCCGCTTCCTCGCCCAGCCGGCGTTTCTTGTCTTCCTCGTATTCGCGGTAATTGCCCTGGAAGAACTCCACGTGCGAATCGCCCTCGAAGGCGAGAATGTGCGTGGCGATGCGGTCCAGGAACCAGCGGTCGTGGGAAATCACCAGCGTGCAGCCGGGGAATTCCAGCAGCGCGTCTTCCAGCGCGCGCAGCGTTTCGATGTCGAGATCGTTGGAAGGCTCGTCCAGCAGCAACACGTTGCCGCCCTGCAGCAGCGTTTTCGCCAGATGCAGACGGCCGCGTTCGCCGCCGGACAAGGTGCCGACCAGTTTCTGCTGATCGGGTCCCTTGAAATTGAAGCGTCCGATGTAAGCACGCGACTGGATCTCGATGCCGTTGATGTTGAGGATGTCGGCGCCGCCGGAGACTTCCTGGAACACCGTGTGCTTGCCTTCCAGCTTCTCGCGGCTCTGATCGACGTAGGCCAGTTTCACCGTCTGCCCGATCACGATTTCGCCGCCGTCGGGTTTCTCCGCGCCGGTGATCATCTTGAACAGCGTGGACTTGCCCGCGCCGTTGGGGCCGATGATGCCGACGATCGCGCCCGGCGGAACCTTGAAGGACAAGTCATCGATCAGCAGACGATCGCCGAACGATTTGGAGACGTGCTTGAACTCGATCACGTTGTCGCCGAGACGCTCGCCCGGCGGAATGAAGATCTCGTTGGTCTCGTTGCGCTTCTGGTATTCCTGCGACTGCAATTCCTCGATGCGCGCCAGGCGCGCCTTGCCCTTGCTGCGCCCGCCCTTGGCGTTCTGCCGCGCCCATTCCAGCTCGCGCGCGATCGCCTTCTGCCGCGCCTTTTCGGATGAGGCTTCCTGCTTCAGGCGCTCGTCCTTCTGTTCCAGCCACGAGGAATAATTGCCCTTCCACGGAATGCCGCGGCCGCGGTCGAGTTCCAGAATCCACTCGGCGGCGTTGTCGAGGAAGTAACGGTCGTGCGTCACGGCGACCACGGTGCCGGGAAAGTTCTGCAGGAAATGTTCCAGCCATTCGACCGATTCGGCATCGAGATGGTTGGTCGGCTCGTCCAGCAGCAGCATGTCGGGTTTGCTCAGCAACAAACGACACAATGCGACGCGGCGTTTCTCGCCGCCGGACAGCGTGGAAATCTTCGCGTCCCACGGCGGCAGGCGCAGCGCGTCGGCGGCGACTTCCAGTTGCCGCTCTACGGTATGTGCATCGCCAGCGGCCAGGATGTTTTCCAGCCGCTGCTGCTCGGCCGCCAGCTTATCGAAATCCGCGCCTTCCTCGGCATAGGCCGCGTAGATTTCGTCGAGCTTCTTCTGCGCGTCCAGGATTTCCGACAGGCCTTCCTCGACCGCTTCGCGCACGGTCTTGTTGGGATCGAGCTGCGGCTCCTGCGCCAGATAACCGATCTGGATGCCCGGCTGCGGCCGCGCCTCGCCGTGGTACTCGTTGTCCACGCCGGCCATGATCCGCAGCACCGTGGACTTGCCCGCGCCGTTCAAGCCCAGCAGCCCGATCTTGGCGCCGGGGAAGAACGACAGCGAAATGTCCTTGATGATCTCGCGCTTGGGCGGCACCACCTTGGACACGCCGATCATGGTGTAGATGTATTGCACGTGATTACCTTTGTTCGTCATTCCCGCGCAAGCGGGAATCCAGTGTCTCTGCCGTCATTCCGGCGAAGGCCGGAATCCAGTTCTCTATCACAAGGTCTCATTGTTCCGCTCGCTGCCGCGAGCGGGCGACTTTTGTTTCGGCAAAAGTCGCCAAAACCATTGGCGCTGGACGCGATGGTCGCCGATCGCGCGCCGGCGCGAACTCGCACGTCCGTGTGCTCGAACGTGCGCGCCTTTCCCGCGCGATCGGCTGCGCTTCTCGGCATCGCGTACAGCGCCGGAAGCTCGCTCGTTGACGGCCATCCTTGGCCTATAACCTTGGGACTCGAACTGCTCATTATGGCGGCGCGCGGCTAGACGCGCCAATCCGTGCCGGAAACCGCTACCATTTCCGTCTGCACCGATCAGCGCGAGGCCCACGATGTATCCACGTGACATGCGTATCGCCGGTTACGACGACGAACTGGCCGAGGCGATCCGCCACGAACGCCAGCGCCAGGAGGACCACGTCGAGCTGATCGCCTCGGAAAACTACGCCAGTCCCCGCGTGCTGGAAGCGCAGGGTTCGGTGCTGACCAACAAGTAC
>JAJPHQ010000103.1 GCA_021325195.1 Gammaproteobacteria bacterium
GACGATGGGGACAGCGTGGGGATTTGGTGGAGCCAGCCGGGATCGAACCGGCGACCTCTACAATGCCATTGTAGCGCTCTCCCAGCTGAGCTATGGCCCCACGCTGGAAGCGCGCAAGAATAGTGTGTGCACGCGCGGAGCGTCAAGTGCGACGCGCGTTCGGGAGGCGGGAGGGAGCTTGCAGGGCATCGAGTTCATCCGCGATCTGGCCTGCGTGATGCTGGCGGCGGGCGTGGTGGTGGTGGTGTTTCCACGCCTGCGCCTGCCGGTGCTGCTGGGCTATATCGTGGCGGGCGTCGTGATCGGGCCGCACGTGCCGTGGAAGCTCCTGTCCGACCAGCGCACGATGCAGTCCATCGCCGATCTGGGCGTGGTACTGCTGATGTTCACGATCGGCCTGGATTTCAACCTTCGCAAGCTGCGTGCGCTGGGCGCCGGGGTGATGCTGGCCGCGCTGGCGGAAGTGGGCCTGATGCTGTGGATCGGCATCGAGATCGGACGCCTGGCCGGCTGGAAACCGATTGACACGCTGTTCCTCGGCGGCGTGATCTGTTTTTCCTCGACCATGATCGCCCTGCGGACGGTGGCAGACCGCGGCTGGAAGGGCGAGGGCTTCGTGCCGGTGATGACCGGCATGCTGGTATCGGAAGAAGTGCTGACGGTGGTGTTGATCACGGTGCTGAGCGCGATCGCCGCCGGCAGCGCGAGCAGCACCGGCATCGCGTTCGAGGTGCTGTGGCGGATGCTGCTGTTCGTTGCGGTGGCACTGGTGCTGGGCCTGCTGCTGCTGCCACGGCTGCTGGATCTCGTCGCGCGCCGCGGTCGCGACGAATTCCTGCTGGTGGCCTCGCTCGGCATCTGCTTCGGCGCCTGCCTGCTGGCCGCGTGGGAAGGTTTCAGCGTGGCATTGGGTGCGTTCCTGGCCGGCGTGGTAACCACCGAGGCGCGTTGCTCGCCCAGGATCGTGCGGCTGGTGCAGCCGGTGCGCGACATGTTCGCGGCGGTGTTCTTCGTGGCGATCGGGCTGCTGCTCGATCCGTCGCAGTTGCTGCCCTGGCTGTGGCCGGCGCTGGGACTGGCGCTGGCCGTGATAGCGGGCAAGACGCTTGCGTGCAGCCTGGGCATGTTCCTGTTCACCGGACGCGGCGCGCATGATGCGCTGCGCACCGGGTTGACGATGGCGCAGATCGGCGAGTTTTCGTTCGTGATCGCGACGCTGGGCATCGCATCCGGGGCGGTGGGCACGTTCCTGTATCCGCTGACGGTGACCGCGGCGGTGGTGTGCATGATCGTCTCGCCGCTGCTGTTGCGCGGCGAGGCGCCGATCCGCGCCGGACTGCGTCATGTCACGCCCGGTCCGCTGCGCGCGCTGGCGGCGGGCTACGGCGACTGGATCGGGCATCTCGTTCCCGCGGGCGACAACCTCGTGCTGGCGCGCATGCTGCGCCGCCTGCTGTGGCACATCGCGGTCAACGTGCTGCTGGTGTGCGCGGTGTTCGCGATCGGCGCTTTCGTCAGTGCCATGCTGCCGCGCTGGTGGCCGGAACTGCCGGTCGGCAATGCCGCACGGCGTTCGCTGATATGGGCGATCGCGTTGTTCGTGTCGCTGCCGATGCTGATCGCGGTGTATCGCAAGGCCGACGCGCTGGGGATGCTGCTGGCGGAACTGGGCATACGCGAACATGTCTATGGCGCGCGCACCGCGGGCCTGCGCCGGGTACTGGCCAAGCTGGTACCGCTGGCGGCGCTGGCAGGTCTGGCGCTGCTGGTCAGCATGCTGGGCACTTCCATCCTGCCGCCGCGCGGGGTGCTGATCGCGTTGCTGGCGATCGGCGCCGTTACCGCGTGGTTCCTGTGGGGCGCGCTGGTGCGCGTGCACGCACGGATGCAGGCGACGCTGCGTGATCTGGTGCAGCGCGATCACGAGCCGTCGTCTTCGCCGTGATCCCGGATGGCCGTGTGCGGCGGGGTATCGCCTCGATCCGGACCGTTCACCGAAACGTCGGAAACATTTACATTTCAGTTGAGGTTCGAAGCAATTCGAAAAGAAAATAGCTAGTGAATCAATAAAATAGCAATTGGCACGGCAATTGCTCCAATACAAGGCGAAAGGCGGGGTTTCCAGCCCGTCCGATGTCCCGGGAAGCCGGTGCTTTCCGGTGAAGATTCTGGCTACGGAGCGTGCCATGAAATACCTGATTTCTGCTTTCCTGTTGACGCTGGCGGCAGTCAACGCGTTGCCCGCGCACGCCACGCCGATCACGACCACGATCAATCTCGACACGGTCTACACCGGCAACACGCCCGACGGCCCGGCACCCTGGCTGACGGCGACTTTCGTGTTCACGCCCGGATCGAACAGCGGAACACTGACGCTGATCTCGCACCTGAGCGACTCGGATTTCATCCAGGGCGCGAACGGCGTGACGGGCTGGGGCTTCTACCTTGGCGATACACCCACCAGCCTGAATTGCACGATGGGCACCTGCGCCAACAGCGTCCTGACCTCGAGCCTCAACTCCGGTCCGGTTCCCGGCGGATTCAATCTGGGTTTCGGCTGGAAATCGAACAACCGCTTCGACGGCAGCGACACGGCGACCTACACCCTGACCTTTGCGGACATGTTGACCAGCTCGCCATTCATGGCCAATGAAAGCAACTGGTTTTCCTACGCCCATGTGCAGGGGATAACCAACGGATGCAGCGGCTTCATCGTTGCCGGTGACGGAACGGTCAACAATCCCGGTGGACGCTGCGGCACCAAACCGCCGCCCAGCGTTCCCGAGCCGGCTGGTCTTGGCATGTTCGGCCTGGGGCTGCTGCTGATCGGCCTGCTGGCGGGTGCCGGTTCGCGGTGGCGCCGCATTTGAAAAGCTGAAGACGCCCACTTTTCACAATCCCCCGCAAGGGGGATTGTTTTTTGCGCGTTTCGCCGCGAGGTGGCACGCCTTGGGCGCGCCGGCGATGCACCGGTCGCCGCATGATCCGTGGTCGATTTCACGTGACCCTCCCCGCTGCCGCCGGAACAGGACCTGCGCCGTCGTGAACCGGTCGGGTGTGACGACGGTCCCCATGAGCGTATGATCGGCGGACTTCGACGGTGGCCGCGGGGTCGCCGCGGTCTGGCGTTTCACTCGATGACAGGGAGGCAACGATGAAGACGTTCGGCATGAAGACGTTGGGATTACTGGTCGTTTTGCTTGCGGGATTCGCCATGGCAGCGCCGCCGGCATTCGCTGCGGATTCAGGCGGTTACAGCGCAGTGTGCAAGGATGGCAGTAACTGGACGGGCACGTCCAAGCGGGGTGCCTGCCGGGGCCACAAGGGTGTCCAGAGCTGGGTCAGCGAAAGCAATGCCAGCCCCTCCGCGGCTGCCGGTGCGCCTGCTTCGCATTCGCGCAAGTCGCAATCCGAAACCACTGCCGCGGCCTCCACTGCGGCGGGCGGCGAAGTGACCGCAACCTGCAAGGACGGCAGCACGTGGTCCGGCAAGTCCAAGCGCGGCGCCTGCCGCGGTCACAAGGGCGTGGCAAGCTGGTCGGGTGAAGGCAGCGCCTCGGCAACGGCGGCGGGTCCGGCAGCGCAGCCCGCCTCGGCTGCTGCGGCGACGGGCGGCCAGGTGACGGCGACCTGCAAGGACGGCAGCACGTGGTCCGGCAAGTCCAAGCGCGGCGCCTGCCGCGGTCACAAGGGCGTCGCATCCTGGACAGGCGAGGGCAATAATACCGCGGCATCGACCGCCGCGCCGGCTGCCGCCAACGCCGGCACACGCGCCACGCAGACCGGCGGTTCGATGGGCTCGCCCGCGCCGGGCGGCGGACCCGGTTTGGTATGGGCCAACCCGGACAGCAAGACCTACCACTGCCAGGGCACCAAGTGGTATGGCACCACCAAACACGGCTCGTACATGACCGAAGCCCAAGCCACGGCGCAGGGCTATCACGCCGATCACGGCAAGGCGTGCACGAAGTAATCGGATTCTGCAGGACCGCAAGCGCGAAAGCCGCCTCGAAGGCGGCTTTCGCATTTCTGGTGGCGGCGTCTATCCAACAAACGCGCCAAGTATGTATTTTTATTAGTATTTTATTCGTTACTTCTAGGCAGTTACCGCCAAAGTTACCGCCAACGTGGCGCGACGCTCGGCTATGGCGCGTCAGAAAAGCCCGGCCAGCAGGGACGGCCCGTAATGGATCGCCAGCGCGGTGCAGGCGCCCACGAACGCGAGCCACGCATAGCCGCCAAGCGTGGCCCACGGGATCGGATGCGTCCGCCACGTCACAAGGATCCCGCGATGCTGCGCGGTCGATAGCCGTTGCACTCGCATGCGCTCAGTCTAGCGACTGCGCGAGAGCATGACTAAACGCCTCAACGCTCGATAGGCGTACCAGCCATAGAACGCGCCCGCAACAATCACGAGTGCCGCGCGACCGCCACGGGAGCCGGTGTCCCAGTCCGAAGAAAACACGATCGCAGCCCAGCATGCGAGGATGACGGTCCCAAGTACGAACAGGATGCCGTCTGCAATTGCGGCAATTCGAGAACGCCGGCCCGATACGTCGGCGCTTGTGTCCATTGCCCTTCCTCCACTCACGGTGTGCGAACGCCTAATCGTTCGTGCGCAGGCAGCTATAGGCATTCCCGTTGGCTGTACTGCCCCAGCCGCTACGCACCGTCTGCCAGACGATATCGGTTGCTCCCAGCTTCGCGGCCTTTTCGCGTGCCTCGTTCTGGGCGTTGGATTCGCCAGCGTCTGCCGCGAGGCCGCTCCATCCCGATGTGCCGCTCACGTACCCGACGAACTTGCATCCATGCACCATGGCCGCGTCAGCGTCGTGGACCGCCATTGCTTCATGCGTTGGTGTCACCGCACACGCACTTATGGCCAGTGCAACGGCTACAACTCCGATCCTCGCATGGCGTCTCATGGCGGCCACTCCATCAGCCATTCCCGGCATCACTAACGGACGCACCGCTACAACGGTAGGCGCTGCCGTTGGCGACGAACGTACCAAGGTGCAACTGCACTGGCGTCCATACAACGTCCGTTGCGCCGAGTTTTGCCGCTTGCGTACGGGCGTCATCCTTCGCGCTCTCTATGCGGTTCGCCGAGCCTAGAGCCAGTTGCGCCGATGTACCGGTGACGTCTCCCACGAACTTGCAGTGCGAGACCAGGGCTGCATCCGCGTCATGAACCGTCAACGCCTCGCGAGACGGAGCAGCCGCGCAAGCTGTCAGCAGCACACATGCCACCACGCACGCGATGTTCAACATGCAGATACGCATCACCACGCCCCCGTTCTCGGATGCCGCCCCAGATTCCAAGCATGTGCCATGCCAAACGATTCCCGCGAGTGCTCGGCGCACAACTTGGGTGCGTGGATGCCGGCTTGTGCTGCCTTAGAGGCGGCCAATCCACTCCTCCTGTTCGCGTAGCGCTCCAACCAACGCGCGAAGCCTAAAGGCAAAGCCTAACCCGCCTGTAATCAGTCCAGCTTGACGCCTGCGCGTGCCAGCAGCGCAGCCCAGAATGGGCCTTCCCGTGCTTCCAGTTCGGCGTCGCGGTCCAGGTATCGCTGGAACGTGCGCCAACGCATCCACTTCGGTTTGCAGGGTTCGTCGAACAGGGTCGAATAGCCGTCGCCCAGCTTGCGCCGCAGCGCCCAGCGTTGCGCGTTTATCCGGTCTTGCCCGCTCACGCGTTGACTTGCATAGGTCGGCAATGGCCGAATCGCAGTGCGGTGGCAAAACCATTCGATGCTCGCTCACTTGTAGAGCTTCAGCGCGCGCCGCCCGGTGTAGGGGCACACAAATAGCCAGCGCCGCCCGCCGTAGTGGCACGGCACGGTTTCAAGGCGAATCGTGCAGGTGATGGCGCGGCGTTCGTCGCCGGTGCCTTGCGAGTAGTCCAGCGTGAGCGTGCCGTCATCGGTGCCCAGCGTCGCGCGATAGCCGATGCTTGCCGTTTGCTCGCCGTCGCACGTCCACTGCCAGATGCCGGACGTGTCGCAGCCCGGCCATATTGCGCTTCTGCGGAGCATGGTGCGCAGGTCAAGGCACAAGGCGGACTCGATATGCGGACGCCAGCCGCCCCAATAACTCACGGCTGCGGCCCGCGCAGCATGGGTTCGGTTTCAGGCTTGCGAGTCATGCCGCATGCCCCCCATGCTGGCGTTCCCGCACGTGCTGCGGCATCGGCTTGCCGATGGCCCAGCCCACGTCACGGGCCCATTGATTCCACCAAAGACAGCGCCCGTGCATGCGCTCGTCGCGTGCACGTTCGGCGTTGCGGGTGAACGCGACGGCGGGCACGATCAGCAGCGTGCAGGGTTCGTGCCCGTACACGTTCGCCAGCTTGAACCGCTGCACGTCGGGCCGTCGATTGTTCCATCCGCTCGTGCGCTTGGCTTTGGCCAGTGCGTCGATCACGGTTTGCGGGTTGTCATGGTCGCGTTTCATCGTTCGTCGCCTTCGTTCGGTTGCGCCGTTTGCCCTTCCAACCCCACAGCGGGAGCAAAAGCACTTACACCCTGTCTATCTATGTAGGACCGGGGTAATTGCCCGGTATGCGCATCCCGGTCAACTTGCCCGGTATGGCTCCGCAGGAATCGCGGGTTGATCGCGTACAGATTCGGCGTCCTGC
>JAJPHQ010000069.1 GCA_021325195.1 Gammaproteobacteria bacterium
ACGACACCGTCAAGGGCTCGGACTGGCTGGGCGACCAGGACGCGATCGAATACATGTGCCGCGAGGCGATTCCGGCGATCATCGAACTGGAACACTTCGGCGTGCCGTTCTCGCGCACCAAGGAAGGCAAGATCTGGCAGCGGCCGTTCGGCGGCATGACCACGCATTACGGCGAGGGCATCGCACACCGCACCTGCGCCGCCGCCGACCGCACCGGCCATGCGATCCTGCACACGCTCTATCAGCAGTCGCTGAAGCACGATGCGCGCTTCTTCATCGAATACTTCGCGACCGACCTGGTGCGCGACCCCGCCGACGGCCGGATCGTGGGCGTGCTGGCGCTGGACTTGAACGAAGGCAGCGTGCACTTCTTCCGGGGACACGCGATCGTGCTGGCGACCGGCGGCTACGGCCGCGCGTATTTCTCCTGCACCTCCGCGCATACCTGTACCGGCGACGGCGGCGGGATGGCGCTGCGCGCGGGCATCGCGCTGCAGGACATGGAATTCGTGCAGTTCCATCCGACCGGCATCTACGGTTCCGGCTGCCTGATCACCGAGGGCGCACGCGGCGAGGGCGGTTATCTCACCAATTCCAAGGGCGAGCGTTTCATGGAACGCTATGCGCCCAACGCCAGGGATCTGGCCTCGCGCGACGTGGTCAGCCGCGCGATCACGATGGAGATCCGCGAGGGCCGCGGGGTGGGCGAACACGCCGATCATGTCTATCTGAACCTCGCGCATCTCGGCCCCGAGGTGCTGCACGAACGGCTGCCGGGCATTTCCGAAACCGCGCGCATCTTCGCGGGCGTGGATGTGACGAAGGAACCGATCCCGGTGCTGCCCACCGTGCACTACAACATGGGCGGCATCCCGACCAACTACCACGGCGAGGTGCTGCAGAAGGTCGGCGATGATCCGGACGTGGTGGTGCCCGGACTGTTCGCGGTGGGCGAGGCCGCGTGCGTGTCGGTGCACGGTGCCAACCGGCTGGGTTCCAACTCGCTGCTGGATCTGGTGGTGTTCGGCCGCGCGGTCGCCAACCGTTGCGCGGAAGTCCTGAAGCCGGGCGCGCCGCACAAGGATCTTCCCTCCGACGTGCTGGAACCCGCGCTCACGCGGCTGGACAAGCTGCGCCACGCCAACGGCGACACCCCCACCGCGCAATTGCGGCTGGCCATGCAGAGGACCATGCAGGCCGACGCGGCGGTGTTCCGCACCGCCGAGTCGTTGCAGGAAGGCTGCCGGAAGATCGACGAGGTGTACGCGGGTTTCGCCGACGTGCGCGTCACCGACCGTTCGCTGATCTGGAATTCCGATCTGGTCGAGACGTTCGAGCTGGCCAACCTGCTGGGGCAGGCGGTGGCAACGATGCATTCGGCCGAACAGCGCACCGAATCGCGCGGCGCACACGCGCGCGAGGATTTCCCCGAGCGTGACGACGAACACTGGATGAAGCACACCCTGGTCGCGGTGAACGACAGGGGCGAATGCGCGTTCGACTTCCGGCCGGTGCATCTGAACACGCTGACCGACGAGGTCAAGACCATTCCGCCCAAGAAGCGGGTGTATTGAGCGGTGTGACAGGTTTTCAGCAATCCGGGCAGATCGACCTATCCGTTGCCGCCAGCCGATCGACCCGAACACTCAGGAATGAGGTGACGCAAACGTGGCCGAATTCACCCTGCCGAAAAATTCCAAGGTCCAGAAAGGGCGCCACTACGCCGCCAAGCCCGGCGCCAAGCGCGTGCGCACCTTCCGCGTCTATCGCTGGGATCCGGACACCGGCGAGAACCCGCGGCTGGACAGCTACGAGGTCGATGTCAGCAACACGCCGATGGTTCTGGACGTGCTGCTGAAGATCAAGAACGAGATCGATCCGACCCTCACCTTGCGCCGTTCCTGCCGCGAGGGCATCTGCGGTTCGTGTGCCATGAACATCGACGGCAGCAATACGCTGGCCTGCATCAAGCCGCTGGACGAACTGCCGCAGGGCGAGGTCACGATTTATCCCCTGCCGCACATGCCGGTGGTCAAGGACCTGGTGCCGGACCTCACGCATTTCTACGCGCAGTACGCCTTGATCAAGCCCTGGCTGCAGACCGAAAGCGCGCCGGGCGACCGCGAGCGGCTGCAATCCCCCGAAGACCGCAAGAAGCTGGATGGCCTGTACGAGTGCATCCTGTGCGCGTGCTGTTCGACGTCCTGCCCGAGCTATTGGTGGAATCCGGATCGTTATCTCGGACCCGCGGTGTTGCTGCAGGCTTACCGCTGGATCATCGATTCGCGCGACGAGGCCACCGGCGAGCGGCTGGATGATCTCGAGGATCCGTTCCGGCTGTATCGCTGCCACACCATCATGAACTGCACCAACGTGTGCCCCAAGGGATTGAATCCGGCCAGGGCGATCGGCGAGATCAAGCAGTTGCTGGTGAAGCGCGCGGTGTAAAACGGCAAACGGGGGAGGCATCGGCGGATGGACGATCCCGCGATCCGGGACGAGCAACTCGCGCGCCTGCGCTGGCGCTGCCGGCGCGGCACGCGCGAACTGGATGCGCTGCTGGGCGGCTGGCTCGAAACGCACGGTTGCACGGCGGACGCCCCGACGCTCGCGGCCTTCGCTGCGTTGCTCGACCAGCCTGATCCCGACCTCTGGGACTGGCTGGCGGGCCGCGCCGAGCCGCCGCGCGCCGACTGGCGCGTGATCGTGGCCAACATCCGAAACCGCGCCGGACTGGATGCATGAGGGCGCCGTCCGCGATCGGATTCGACTGCCGCACTTCGCCGACGCTAGTGGTCGCGACGGTTGCGGTCGGGATGCTGGCCATCGTCGCCGTATGGATCAGCCGGGGGCCGCATTGGCTGCATCTCTGCCTGACGCTGCTCGTCGCAGGATATACCGGCGCCACGGTGGGGCAGATGTTGCGCCCTCGGGTCAAATCCCTCTTGTGGCGCGCGGATGGCGGCGTCGATCTGGTCCTCGACGACACGCTCACGGACGGCCGCCGAGAAGTGCAGGGCGTGGTGCGCACGGCACGGGTGATGGGTCCGCTGATCGTGTTGTCGCTGCGCTGGCCGCGGCGCGGGCGCGCGACAGTGTGGCTGCTGCCCGACAACCTCGATGCCGACACCCGTCGCCGTTTGCGGATGCGGCTCGGCGCAGGCGACGCGGGCCTCGCGTCGGGGAACGCCGACAGCGGCTGAAGGTCTGATCCGCTTGCCTGGGCAGCCCGGTTCAGGCACGCTGCCGCGGCTTCCTTCGCCCGAGAGTCCCGGGACGCCCAGTTCCACGGGATTCCAGGGGCAGCATGAAAGCCCAAGACATCCAGATCACCACCGGGTCCCGAGTCCCGGGTCCCGAGTCCCGACTGCCCCGATGTTCCGACCGCTCGAAATCTTCATCGGCCTGCGCTACATCCGCGCCAAGCGCCGCAACCATTTCATCTCCTTCATTTCGGCGGTCTCGATGCTGGGCATCGTGGTCGGCGTCACCGCGCTGATCACGGTGATCTCGGTGATGAACGGGTTCGATTCCGAATTGCGTTCGCGCATCCTGGGCATGGTCGCACACGCCACCATTTCCGGCGTGGGCCAGAACATGCCGGACTGGCAGCACGCGCTGGACGTGGCGGAACGGAACCAGCACGTGAAGGGCGCCGCGCCCTACGTCGAACGCGAGGCGTTCCTGCGCGGCAACGAGGCCAGCCAGGGCGCGATCATCCGCGGGATCCTGCCGGATCAGGAATCCAGGGTCGATGACATTGGCCAGAAAATGGTCGCCGGAAAACTGTCGTCGCTCACCGACGGTTCGTGGGGCATCGTGCTGGGACGCGATCTCGCGCTGAACCTCGATGTCAACGTGGGCGACAAGGTGGTGGTGTACGCGCCGGAGATCAGCGTGACGCCGATCGGCGCGTTGCCGCGATTGCGCAGATTCACCGTGGTCGGGATCTTCGAGGCGGGAATGCAGGAATACGATTCCGGCCTCGCCGTGATCAACCTGCACGACGCCGAGAAGCTCTACAACATGCCGGGACCGAGCGGCATCCGGCTGCGGCTGGACGATCTGTTCCGCGCCAACGCCGTGGCGATCGACATCGCGAACCAGCTGGGCGGTGCGTACCGGGTGCAGGGCTGGATGCAGAGCCACGCCAATTTCTTCAAGGCCGTGGCGATGGAGAAAGTGGTGATGTTCGTGATCCTGTCGCTGATCGTCGCGGTGGCGGCGTTCAACCTGGTCTCCACGCTGGTGATGCTGGTCACCGACAAGCAGGCCGACATCGCGATCCTGCGCACGCTGGGCGCGACGCCGCGCAGCATCATGGGCGTGTTCGTGGTGCAGGGCATGCTGGTGGGCGTGATCGGGATCGCGATCGGCGTGCTGTGCGGCGTGCTGCTGGCGGTCAACCTGCCGGCGATCGTGGACTGGATCCAGAACGTCACCGGCATCGTGTTCCTGTCGCCGGACGTGTATTACATCAACAACGTGCCCAGCAAGCTGCACTGGAACGACGTGGGCTGGATCGCCGGCATGGCCTTCGTGTTCTCGCTGCTGGCGACGCTGTACCCCGCGTGGCGGGCGTCGCGCACCCAGCCGGCGGAGGCGCTGCGGTATGAGTAGTCGAGACCCCGGACCCGCGCCCCGGGACCCGGGAAACGGCGCCGTGCTGCGCGCACGCAACATCGCCAAGACCTACCAGGAAGGCAATCTGCGCACGCCGGTGCTGTACGACGTCAGCTTCGATCTCGCGCGCGGCGAAACGCTGGCGATCGTGGGCGCGTCGGGTTCGGGCAAGAGCACGCTGCTGCACATCGTGGGAGGATTGGACAAAGCGACAGCCGGCGATGTATGGATTCAAGGCGAACTTGCCGGAGCTGATGCGTGTTGGTTGATTAGTGCCTTGCCTGATGCTTCACGCGGAAGGCTACGCAACCGCGCGCTCGGTTTCGTCTACCAGTTCCATCACCTGCTGCCGGAATTCACCGCGCTGGAGAACGTGGCGATGCCGCTGCTGATCCGGGGCACGCCGATCGACCAGGCGCGCGCGTCGTCCCGCATGCTGCTGGAGCGGGTCGGGCTGGGCGAACGGCTGGAGCACAAGCCCGGCGAATTGTCCGGCGGCGAACGTCAGCGCTGCGCGATGGCGCGCGCGCTGGTCACCCGGCCGCTGTGCGTGCTCGCCGACGAGCCGACCGGCAACCTCGACGAGAAAAACGCCGCGCAGGTCTATGCGCTGATGCTCGAACTGAACCGCGAGATCGGCACCAGCATCGTGCTGGTCACTCACGATCCGCGGCTCGCGCGGCAGATGGACCGCGTGCTGGAGCTGCGCGAGGGCCGCGTGCATCCGTACGTGCAGGACGGCTGATGCGGCCATGGACGCGCGCAGGGACAGACGCGCGTTCGGGCCGGGAATTCCGGCGTGCGCGCTGGCGCTGCTCGCCGGCGCGCTCGCGGTGCAGGCGCTGCCGGCCTTGCCGCCGCGCTGGACCGGCCTTGCCTGCAGCGGCGCGGGCATCGCTCTGGCCGTCGTCGCTTTCCGGCGGCGATGGCCAGTGGTTCTGGTGTTCGCCGCGGTGGCGGTGGCGGCATTCGGCTGGACCGCATGGCGCGCCGATCTCGCGATGTCGGCACGATTGCCGCACGCGCTGGAAAAACGGGACATCCAGCTCACCGGGCGGATCGTCGATCTGCCGCAGGCGCAGGATGATTCGACGCGCTTCGAGTTCGACGTCAGCGACGCGCGACTCGACGGTCGTGCGGTGCCGCTGCGGGGCCTGGTGCGGCTGTCGTGGTACGCCACCCGCGACGGACCGCCGCCCGAACTGTCGCCTTGTTCGGTCTGGCGGCTGCGGGCGCGGCTGAAACGCCCGCGCGGGCTGGTCAATCCAGGCGGCCTCGATTTCGAGCGGTCCGCATTGCAGCAGGGCATCGTCGCCACCGGCTACGTGCGCGGGGATGATGCCAACGTCCCGTTGCATCGCGCTGCGTGCGTGGACGGCCTGCGCGCACGGATCGCGAATGCGATCATGGCCGCATTGCCGGACGATCCACACGCCGCACGCCTGCTGCGCGCGCTCAGCGTCGGCGACGAACGCGCGCTGGACGAACACGACTGGCAGGTGGTGCGCGCGACCGGCATCAGCCATCTGATCGCGATCTCGGGTTTCCACGTGGGGCTGGCAGCGATCTTCGGCACCTGGCTGGTGCGCGCGCTGTGGTGGTGCGTACCGGCACTGTCGCTGCGCTTTCCGCGTCCGCTGGCCGAAGCCGCGATCGCACTGCCGGCCGCCGTCGGCTACGGTGCGCTGGCCGGTTTCGGTCTGCCGACCACCCGCACGCTGCTGATGATCGCCGCGGTGTCGGGCTGGCGGCTGCTGCGCCGGGGCGGCGGTTTCGGGGAAGGCTTCGGCCTGGCGCTGGCCGCCATCCTGATTGCCGATCCGCTCTCGGTATTGTCGGCGGGCTTCTGGCTGTCGTTCGCGGGCGTCGCCTTCCTGGCATGGACGCTGGCGCGCGGCAGCGGTTGGCGCGGACACCTCCGCGAGATCGGGTTGGCACCGTTGCTGATGACGCTGGCGCTGCTGCCGCTGACCGTGTGGTTCTTCGGGCAGGCTTCACTGGCGGCACCGCTGGCCAACCTGGTCGCGGTGCCGGTGGTCAGCTTCGTGATCGTGCCGATCGATCTTGCCGCGTGCGCGCTGCTGCTGTGCTGGCCTGCGGCAGGAACGCCGGCGCTGCACGCCTGCGCGCATCTGGTCGATGCGTTGTGGTGGCTGCTGGTGCAGCTCGCGTCGTGGCGGCCGGCACTGCAGTACCTGCCGGAGACGTCGGGGTCGGCTTTCGTGCTGGCGTGTCTGGGCGCGGTCTGGCTGCTGGCACCGCGTGGCGTACCGGCCCGGGCGCTGGGCCTGTTGCTGTTCCTGCCGTTGTGTCTGCCTCCGCTGGCCACGCCGCAACCCGGCGGGTTTGCGGCCACGGTGATCGATGTGGGGCAGGGGCTGTCGGTGCTGGTGCGCACGCAACACCATGCCCTGCTGTACGACACTGGTGCGCGGTATCCGTCCGGCTTCGACCTCGGCGCGGTCGCGGTGGTACCCACGCTGCACGCGCTGGGGGTCACGCATCTGGATCGACTCGTGATCAGCCACGGCGACAACGACCATGCGGGCGGCGCGCAGGCGGTGCTGGCCGCGTATCCGGACACGCCCGCGTGGGGTGGCGAACCCGAACGCGGCACGATCCCGTTGCGTCAATGCGAAGCGGGTCGGCAATGGAACTGGGACGGTGTGGACTTTCGCGTGCTGAATCCGCCCGCGCCGGTCAGCGTGCGCGGCAACGATGCCGGTTGCGTGCTGCTGGTCGGCGGCGCGCAAGGCCGCCTGCTGCTGCCCGGCGACGTCTCCCGCAAGGTCGAACCGGCCATCGCCCGTGCGGCGGGAGAAGGCCCGCCGCTGGTGTTGCTCGTGCCGCACCACGGCAGCAAAACCTCGTCGGGCGAAGACTTTCTGCGCGCGGTCAAGCCGTCGTTCGCGATCGTGTCGAACGGCTATCTCAACGGTTACGGTCACCCCGCGCCGGAAGTGCTGCAGCGCTACCGGGATCTCGGCATTCCGTTTTTCGACACGCCGGGCACCGGCGCGGTGCGGATGGCATTCCCCGCCGACGCGCCGCCGCGGATCGTGGCCATGGAGCGTTTGCGCCAGGACCGCTACTGGCGTGAGCATTGAACAACGGCTGCGGATGCCTGATCCGCGGTCCGGCAATCCGAAGCGGCAACCGCCGATGACTTGGCGGACATGCGGATTCGGGTACGGCGCGGCGTTGGCCGTGACGGGACGATCGCGGTCACGGCCCTAGGCCTGATCCTGCCCGCGCCGGCGGGAACAGGGCGCGAGCCAGGGATCGCGGCCTTTGCGTCCCGGCTGACCGCGCCCGGGACTGCGAACCGGGACGCATGTCCCGGCAACCGGCGCTGTTATCATTCGGGACGAGTTTCGCGAACCATTCCGGAGAAGCGCGTGTTCGAAATCCTGAAGGCCGGCGGCTGGGGCATGCTGCCGATCCTGCTGTGCTCGGCGGTGGGCCTTGCCATCGTGCTGGAGCGCTTCTGGACGCTGCGGCGCGGCGCGGTGCTGCCGCCGGGCCTCGGCGACCAGGTGCGCGGCTGGGCGCGCTCGCATGCGCTCGACCCCGCCCACATCGAGGCGCTGCGCGACAACTCGCCGCTGGGCGAACTGCTGGCAGCCGCGCTGGACGTGCGCGACCGTCCGCGCGCCGAAATCAAGGAGCGGATCGAGGACACCGGCCGTCACGTGGTGCATGAGTTGGAGCGTTATCTCAACACGCTGGGCACGATCGCGCTGATCGGCCCGCTGCTGGGCCTGCTTGGCACCGTGTTCGGGCTGATCCGGATGTTTCTCGCTGTGATGGTTTCCGGCGTGGGTGATCCGATGAAGATGGCCGGCGGCATCGGCGAGGCACTGGTCTGCACCGCCGCGGGCCTGGTGGTGGCGATTCCGGCCTACGTCCTGCACCGTTATTTCCGCTCACGCGTGGCGGGCTACGTGGTGGCGATGGAAAAGCAGGCGACCGCCTTGCTGGATGAACTCTCCGCGGGCCGCCAGCAGGTGCCGCTGGCCGAGGCGGCGCCGAAAGCCGCCGCCAAGCCGGCCGCCGCCGCCCAGCGCGCCCCGGCGCGTGCGCCGGCAAGGGTCTCGTGACGGACGACGGCCATGCGCATCGGCCGCAGCCGCGAGGACGATTTCGAGATCAACGTGGTCAGCCTGATCGACGTGCTGCTGACCCTGTTGATGTTCTTCGTGCTGACCACCACCTTCGTGCAGCAGGGACGGATGAAGGTGTCCCTGCCGCAGGCCAGCGACAAGGCCGAGGCGCCGGCTGCGGACACGCTGGTGCTGGTGATCGACCGTCAGGGGCATTTCTTCGTGGGCAACAACCGCGTGCTGGGTGACGACGAGGCCACCCTGAAAAACGCCATCCTCGGCGTGGCCGGTTCCAGCCACGACCGGCCGGTGCTGCTGCGCGCCGATGCGCTGACGCCGCACCAGTCGGTGGTGACCGCGATGGATGCGTTGAGCCAGCTGGGATTCAGTCGTCTCGCGATCGCCACCGCGCCGCCGGCCGGTCCTTCCAGCCAGTGAACGACGCAACGGTCAACGCCGGGTCCGGTGCCGCGATCTACCGGCGCCTGCTGGGCCTGCTGCGTCCGTACAAGCTGGTGGTCGCGGCCACGCTGCTGGCGATGATCACGGATTCGGCCTGCATGACCCTGTTCGCCCGCGTGATCAAGCCGTTGATCGACAAGCTGTTCGTCACGCACGATCCGGCCGCGATCTTCTGGATGCCCATCATCATCGTCGGCATCTTTTTCGTGCGCAGCATCGCGGTGTACATCGAGAGCTACGGTTCCGCGTACGTGGGCCGGGGGGTGGTGCAGGACATGCGCCGGCAGATCTTTGCCAAGTACCTGAAGATGCCTGCCGCGTTCTTCGACATGGAGTCGTCCGGCCAGCAGATCTCGCGGATCACCTACACCAGCGAGCAGGTGGCGCAGGCCACGACCGATTCCGCCAAGACCGCGATCGTGGACGGCCTCATGGTGATCGGCTTCGTGGGCGTGATGCTGTGGACCAACTGGAAGCTGTCGCTGGCACTGCTGGTGATGGTGCCGATGATCGGCATCCTGGTCACCTACGTGAGCCGTCGCTATCGGCGCATCAACGTGACGATCCAGGATCTGGTCGGGCGTGTCACCGGGACGGTCGAGGAGGTGGTCGGCGCGCACCGCGAAGTCAAGGTGTTCGGCGGCCAGCACTACGAGTCGGAGCGTTTCGATGCGGTCACCGAGCGCACCCGCAAGCTCAACATCAAGGTCGCCGCGACCAATGGCCTCTCCACCGCGTTCGTGCAACTGGCGGCGGCGATCGCGCTGGCGCTGATCGTGTTCTTCGCCACCCGTCCGTTCATGCTGAACCAGCTCACCGCGGGCGCGTTCGCGACGCTGTTCCTGTGCATGGGCGGAATCATGCCCTCACTGAAGCGCCTGACCACGGTGCAATCGAACATCCAGCGCGGCCTCGCCGCCGCGCAGGAATTGTTCGCGGTGCTGGATGCGCCGGTCGAACGCGATGCCGGCAGGCTCGTGCTGGATCGCTGTCGAGGCGAGATCGAGTTCCGCGACGTGCACTTGACCTATCCCGGCGCCCGCAACGAAGCGCTGCGCGGCATCACGCTGCGCTGCCCGCCCGGTTCGATCACCGCCCTGGTCGGACGTTCCGGCAGCGGCAAGAGCAGCATGGCCGGCCTGATCCCGCGCTTCTACGAGCCGACTCTCGGCAGCGTGCTGCTCGATGGCCGCCCGCTCGGCGACTACACGCTGGCAAGCCTGCGCCGGCAGATCGCCTGGGTGGGCCAGGACGTGGTGCTGTTCGACGACACCATCGCGCGCAACATCGCCTACGGCGCGCTGGCGGAAGCGGACGAGGCAGACATCGTTGCCGCTGCCGAAGCCGCCAATGCGATGGAATTCATCCGCGCCTTGCCCGAGGGCATCCACAGCCGGGTGGGCGAAGGCGGTTCGATGCTGTCGGGTGGCCAGCGCCAGCGGATCGCGATCGCGCGCGCACTGCTCAAGAACGCGCCCATCCTGGTGCTGGACGAGGCCACTTCCGCGCTCGACACCGAATCCGAGCGCCTGATCCAGGATGCGCTGTCGCGGCTGATGAGGAACCGCACCACGCTGGTGATCGCACACCGGCTTTCCACCGTGGAGCACGCCGACCAGATCGTGGTGCTGGATTCGGGGCGCGTGGTGGAGCAGGGTACGCACCACGAACTGCTGGCGCGCGGCGGCAAGTACGCGGCGCTGCATCACCTGCAGTTCCGCGACGCGGCCACGGCCGCGGCCTGAGGCTTTTCCTTCTCCCTCCGGGAAGCCGCCATCCATGGCTTAAGATCTCCTTGGTGGCGCGCAGCGCCGGATGAGGGTTCGGTTACGCGCGATCGACAGTATTGTTGCGAGTTTCCGCAGTTTTGCGTTACGAACCCTCACCCCAACCCCTCTCCCGGCGGGAGAGGGCTTCAGCGCAGGCGCTTGGTAGTTCATGTCAGGATCTGACTTTTTGCAACGATGCTGGTACGGCGATCGCCCGCCGCCGTGGTGGACGCGGCTGCTGGCCGCGCCGTATGGCGGCGCGACCGCCGCGCGTCGCGCGATGTATCGCCGCGGATGGTTGCACAGCCAGCGGCTGTCGGTTCCCGTGATCGTGGTCGGCAACCTCGTGGCGGGCGGCGCAGGCAAGACGCCGCTGGTGATCGCGCTGGTCGAGGCGCTGCGTGCGCGCGGTTTCAGACCCGGCGTGGTCAGCCGCGGTTACGGCGGCAACGCGAAGACGCCGCATTTGCTCGGCGCAAATCCCGATCCAGCCGAAACCGGCGATGAACCGGCATTGATGCGGATGCGTACCGGCGTGCCGGTGGCGGTGGGCGCCGACCGACCCGCCGCATCGCGGTTGCTGATCGATGCGGGTGCGGATGTGATCGTCGCCGACGATGGCTTGCAGCATTACGCGCTGGCGCGCGATGTCGAGATCTGCGTGATCGACGGCGAACGCCGCTTCGGCAACGGCAGGCTGCTGCCGGCGGGGCCCCTGCGCGAACCCGCGTCGCGCCTGCGCGAGACCGATTTCATCGTCTGCAACGGCGGCGCGGCACCGGCTGGCGAGGTGCCGATGCAGTTGACGATGGCCGATGCGCGGTCGCTGTCCGATCCGGCGCGGCGGCAACCGCTGCCGGCATTCGCGGGACAACGCGTCCACGCGGTGGCCGGGATCGGCCATCCGCAGCGGTTTTTCGAGGCATTGCGAGCGGCCGGCATCGACGTGGTTGAACACGCCTTCCCGGATCATCATCGCTACGCGGCAGGCGACCTGGAATTCGGTGACGATCGACCGGTGTTGATGACCGAAAAGGATGCGGTCAAGTGCCGCGTGTTCGCCAGCGAAAACTGGTGGTGCGTGCCGGTCTCCGCCGACTTGCCGTCGCCGTTTTTCGATGCGGTCGCCGCACGCCTTGTCAAGCCGCAGCAGGGGGGCGCGCGCAAGGCGGGCAGCGGTGTCGGCGGCCTGACTTGACCGCGTGGCGGGACGGGCCATGATCCGGTGACGGCTGCCCGCCGGAGCTTGCTTGCCGCGAGCACGCGGGCTCCTACATCGGTTTGGAAATCCCGGCTTCCGGTTCCGGCTCCCGTGCCTTCAGCAGCCATGCCAGAAACGGCGGCGCGATCACGGAGGTCAGCAACGACATCGCGATGATCACCGCGTAGATGCGCTCGTCGAACACGGCGGCCGACAACCCCAGCGCCGCGACCACGATGCCGACTTCGCCGCGCGGGATCATGCCCACGCCCACGGTCAGCGCGGGGCGCACGCCCAGCCGCAACGCGCCCAGCCAGCCGCCGGCCAGCTTGGTCAGCAGCGCCAGCACGGTCGCGGCCAGCAACAGCCCCAGCGCCGCACCGTTCGCAAGTTGCGCCAGTTCCACCTTGGCGCCGGTCAGCACGAAGAAGAACGGCGTCATCAGTGCCAGCAACGGACGCGTCTGTTCTTCCAGGTGTTCGCGCTGACGGGTTTCCGACGCGATCATGCCCGCCAGGAACGCGCCGATGATCGCGGCAAGCCCGAAGCGAGTGGACAGCCAGGCAAGACCCAGGCACATCGCCAGCACCAGCAGCAGCGGCGCGAGCGGATCGTGCGCGCGATCCAGCCATTTCGAACCGCGCCGCATCACGCGCGTGCCCACCCAGCCCACCACCAGCACGAAGCCGACCGCTTCGGCCAGCACCGCCAGCAATCTGCCCACGCGCAGCGAACCGCCGGCCTGGATCGCGACCACCACGCCCAGCAGCAGCATCGCCAGGATGTCGTCGATCACCGCCGCACCCAGGATCACCCGGCTTTCGGTGCGCTGCAGCGCGCCCATCTGCTTCAGTACCCGCGCCGTGATGCCCGCGGACGTCGCAACGAACGCGGCGGCGATGAACAGCGAGCGCGGCCAGTCGGGTCCTATCGAGTGTGCCCAGAACGTGCCGCACGCGAACGGAATGATCACGCCCAGCACGCCCACCGCGAAGGCGCTGCCGCCCACGCGCTTCAGATCCTCCAGCCGGGTTTCCAGACCCACCGCGAACAGCAGCAGCACCACGCCGATTTCGGACAGCACTTCCAGCGGTTCCGAGGGTGTGATCCAGCCCAGTACCGAAGGACCGATCACGCAGCCCGCGACGATCTCGCCGACCACCGAAGGCAGCCGCACCAGACGCGCCAATGCCCCGCCGACCTGCGCGGCCACGAAGATGATGAACAGCTCCAGCAGGATCGCGGTGGTGTGGTCCATCGCGCGATGCTACACGAGCGCACTTACGCGGCGGTCTCCGGCGTTTCGACCGGCCGCCGTGGCAGGCGATCGTGGCGCAGGCGCGTGAACACGTACACCGCGACCAACGGCATCGCCGCCATTGCCAGCACGGAAATCCGGAATCCCTGCACGTACGCCGCGGGATCGCGATGCCGGCCTTCCAGAAACACCGCCATCAGCCACGAGGCCAGCGCGATGCCGAAACTGATGGAGAGGTACTGCACCGCGGAGGTGAGCGACGACGCCTGCGCGGCGCGTTCGGACGGCAGGTCCACGAACGCCAGCGTGTTCATCGCGGTGTACTGCAGCGACATCACGAAACCGAACGCGAACATCAGCACCGCCACCGCCCAGCCGGGCGTGTGCTGCTGCAACAGCGCGAAGCAGCACAGCAGCACCGTGACCAGCACGGTGTTGACGAACAGCGCGCGCCGGTAGCCGTGGCGCTTCAGCAGCCGGTCGATCAGGAACTTCATCAGGATCATCGCCACCGCCTGCGGCACCAGCATCGAGCCGGCCGCGGTCGGTGACCAGCCGCAGCCGACCTGCAGGAACAGCACCAGCAGGAACGACAGCCCCGCGGTACCGAGCCGCGTGCACAGGCCGCCGCCGATCGCGATCGCGAAGCTGCGCACCTTGAACAGGGCCAGGTCGGCGATCGGGTGCTGCGCGCTGTGGCCGTAATGCCAGTAGCCGAAGGCGCACAGGCCGCCCCCGATCGCGCAGGCGACGGCCTCGCGGTATGCGCCGCTGCCCCCGGTTTCCGCCGCGCCCAGCAGCAGGCCCGATGCCAGCGCGAACAGCGCAAAACCGACCCAGTCGAACGGCCGGCGGTTGCCGTGGAAATCAGGCATCTCGCGCCGGTTGAGCCACAAGCCGATCACCCCCACCGGCACGTTGACCAGGAAGATCCAGCGCCACGACGCGTACTGCGACAGCACGCCGCCCAGCAGCGGGCCCAGCACCGGTCCCAGCAGGCCCGGGATGCCGGCGGTGCTCATCGCCGCGACGAAATCCTTCGGGCCGAACGCGCGCACCAGCACGTAGCGGCCGACCGGCATCAGCAGCGCGCCGCCCAGGCCCTGCAGCACGCGCGCGGCGATCAGTTGCGGCAGGTTCTGCGATACGCCGCAGGCCAGCGAACCCAGCGTGAACACCAAGATCGACGCCGCGAACACGTGCCGCGTGCCGAAACGGTCGGACAGCCACGCGCTGGCGGGAATGCAGATCGCCAGCGTCAGCACGTAGCTGGTCAGCGCGGTCTTGAGATCGATCGGCTGCACGTGCATCGCGTGCGCGATGCTGGGCACCGCCGTGTTGACGATGGTGGAATCCAGCGTCTGCATGAAGAACGCCGCCGCCACCAGCCAGATCAGGCCGCGCAGGCGGCGCGTAGCGCCGGCGGCCGGATCGGCGGACACGGAAGGTCCGGCCCCGCGCGCGAACGGCCGGTCGGTAGATAGGGGCATTGCGCGGATTGTAGCGGCGGACGGCGGCGTGCCGCGCCTGCGCAATCAGGCCGAGCGCCTGAACGGCGACCAGCCGGCATCGCTGCATGCGGGCTCGCGCGGCAGCATGCCGGCAATCATCTCCGCGATCTGTTCGGGCGTGGTTCCGCGCAGGTCCAGCGAACGGCTGCGCGCACCGAACGGTCCCCATTCGACCGGGTCGGTGACGCTGAACAGGCCCACGGTGGGCGCGCCCGAGGCCCAGGCCAGGTGCATCACGCCGCAGTCCGCGCTGATGTGCAGGGAAAGATTGGCGAGCACCGCCGCCATCCTGCGCACATCGCTGCAATAGAAACCGGGGTAGCGGTCGTCGAGCAGCGATCGGCCGCCGGCCGGCAGGACTTCGATCAGGCGATGATCCGCCGCACGCGGCTCGAACGCGGCGAGAAACCGGTTCCACCATTCGCGGCCCAGCAGCTTGTCGCGTGTCGCGTTTGCGAACAGACCTATGCAGCGCAGCGGCGTGCGATCATCGGGTGCGCCCGCGATGCGCGCCAGCGTGTGCCGCCCGCGTTCGGTTTCTTCAGCGCTCAGCCGAAGGCTCGGCGGCGGATATTCGCGCGCGGAAGATCCCTCACCCAACGCGGCGCGCAGCAGGTACACCGCCGTCGTCGCGCGGTGCCGCGGTACATCCGCGGCATTCACCCCGTGGGTCAGCGTGCCGCTCTTGTTCGGACCGGCGTAGCCCAGCGAAAGGGTGGCGTGCGCGCGCAATGTCAGCAATCGGCCGCTCTGGGAACGCGGATCGGGGTCGATCACCAGGTCGTAACGCAGGCGCCGCATCGCATGCAGCGCCTTGAGCGTGCCGATGGGATGGCCTGCCACGTGGGTCGGCAACCGGAAGATGGAGCGCACGTTGGGAAACGCCCCGTACAGTGCCTGCGCGGACGGACAGCCGGTGACGATGTCCACCTCCGCGCCGGGATAGACGGTGCCCAGTTCCTCCAGCAGCGGCGTCAGGGTCAGCGAATCGCCCAGCGTGTGCACGGTGCGGCACACCAGGATCCGGTAAATGCCGACCCGCGGCAGCAGGCGGCCGGATGCCCGGCCGGCACGGAACACGCCGCGCATCAGGCGCGGGATGAGATGCCGGCGGATTTCTTCGATATTCGGTGACGCTCTCAAGGCAACCTCGCTGCGAATCCGCGGGCACGCGGAAGGCGCCCGGCCCTCAAGGCCGGAACCGGTGCACGAAACCCACCGCGAAACCGCCCGGCAGCCAGCCCAGGATCAGCGGCGATTGCCGGTGCGCGGCCCAGATGCCCACCCCGGTGCCGATGGCCCAGCCCGCCAGCACGTCGCTCTGCCAATGGCCATGCACCTTGACCCGCGCGATCGCGTCGTAAAGCGGCAGCAGTTCCAGCGCGTACACTTCGGGGTGGTCGTGGCCGTAGGCCACCACGAACGGCGTCACCGCGCCGGCGACCGCGGATACTTCGCCGCTGGGGAAGCTCTGGTATTTGAGCCCCTTGAAAAACGCGTTGGGGTTGTCGGTCTGGGAAGGGCGTTCGCGCTGGAAGATCCACTTGCCGCCCTGCGCGATCGCCGAGGAAACCGCCACCGAATCCAGCGAACGCCAGAAGGTGTCGCCCAGCTTGTTCTGGTCGCCGAGGATGAGCGAACCGCCGATCACCGTCACGACGGTCGCGTCGATCAGGACCAGCTGGTTGTGGCGGGCCCAGATGCCGCTGTTGTCGTAGCTGACGGTGTGGTCGATGCCGAACGGGCCGCCCGCGTGAGCCGCGAGGGGAAGCAGCAGGCAGCCGGCGAACCACAGGGAACGCAGCCGGGAGAACGGGTGCACGGGGGCGTTTCTCGTACGACGTGATGATGCCGCGCCCCGGCGCGCCCGCATCAAATCCCTTCGATCAGTGTCTGCACGCAGGCTTAGGGTTCGCTTAGCACCCGTGCGTCGCGGCTTGCCGGTGCGGCGTGAGGCAGGCACGGACGGATTGCGTGCGACCCACCCGACGGACGCGATGCAACGCAACGGGGATCCGCCAAGATCCGTCCCCGGCCTGCGCCACCGGGGAGGGGGATCGGCGCAGGCCGGAGACGTGGGTGAGGACGTGAACAGCAGGTGCACGAGGGTTGCTCCCGAATCTGTCCACGACAGCCTTGGGACCGCAGCCTCACCTAGGGTGCATGTTGCTCCTGCGGCCTTTCGCGGGCCTTTCGCGTTCCATGACGCAAGCTGAACGTGTCGCGGGACCCGGGGGGGCGAGGCCGTCGGGGGCGTGAACGCGGCCCCGGACGGGCGTCCGCGCTAAACTTCACGATGGACGAGCGCGCGAGGGGGTGACGGAGTTCCATGAACCGAACGGAACGGGACGCGGGCCGGCGGGCCAGGGAACTGCGGACCGCGATCGAGGACGCCAACTACCGCTATTACGTGCTGGACGATCCGGCGATCCCGGACGCCGAATACGACCGCCTGATGCGCGAGCTGGAGACGCTGGAAGCCCAGCATCCGGAACTGGCCACACCCGATTCGCCCACCCGGCGGGTGGGCGCGCGCGCCGCCGGCGGCTTTGCCGAGGTGCGCCACGCCGTCCCCATGCTGTCGCTGGCCAATGCCTTCACCGTCGAAGGCGACGATGACCATGCGCGTTTCCGCGAGGTGGCCGAATTCGTGCACCGGATCGAGCAGGCGCTGGACCGCACCAACCCGGTGTTCTCGGTCGAGCCCAAGCTGGACGGCCTCGCGATCAGCCTGCGCTACGAGCAGGGCGTGCTGGTGCAGGGCGCCACCCGCGGTGACGGCACCACCGGCGAGGACGTCACCGCGAATGTGCGCACCGTGCGGGCGATCCCGTTGCGCCTGCGCGGCAGGGACTGGCCGCGTGTGCTGGAAGTGCGCGGCGAGGTGATCATGCTGCGCAGGGACTTCGAGGCATTCAACGCGCACGCGCTGGCGCACGGCGAAAGGCCGCTGGCCAATCCGCGCAACGGCGCGGCCGGCTCGCTGCGCCAGCTCGACCCGGCGGTCACCGCGCGCCGCAAGCTGAGTTTCTTCGCCTACGGCGTGGGCGAGGTGCGTGGCGGCGAATTGCCCGACACGCATTCGGAAACCCTGCAATGCCTGCGCGAATGGGGTGCTCCGGTTTCGCCGCTGGCCGAACGCGCGCGCGGCTTCAATGGCCTGATCGAGTATTACAAGCGGATCGGGGCGATGCGCGCCAGGCTTCCCTACGACATCGACGGCGTGGTGTACAAGCTCGACGACTA